>NZ_JAMFRV010000681.1 GCF_026224925.1 Pseudomonas sp.
GGTGAAGGAACCCATGCCGTGTTGGCGCCCGCACGCGGATGCCCGACTTTCGTTCTCAGCATGTCGGCCATGCGGTCCGGAATGGCCCACATGCCTTTGCCGATCTGTGCCCGACCACGTAAGCCGCACGCCAGACCAACCAGCACGTTGCTGCGCTCGTAGGCCTTGATCCAAGGGGTGTTTTTCATCTCGCCTTTGCGCAACATCGCGCCGGCTTCCATGGAACTGTGCATCTCGTCGCCGGTGCGGTCGAGGAAGCCGGTGTTGATGAATGCAACGCGGGTCGATGCGCTAGCGATACACGCCTTGAGGTTGACGCTGGTGCGCCGCTCTTCGTCCATGATGCCCATTTTCAGGGTATTGCGCGGCAACTTCAGTAGGTCTTCAACACGGCTGAACAATTGCGCTGCGAACGCGACTTCGGCTGGGCCGTGCATTTTTGGTTTGACGATGTACACGCTGCCAGTGCGCGAGTTGCCGCGACGGGCCAAGTCATGCAGGGCGATGAGGCTGGTCATCACGCCGTCGAGAATGCCTTCGGGAATCTGATGGCCCTCACCGTCGACAATCGCCGGGTTGGTCATCAAGTGGCCGACGTTGCGGATGAACAGCAGCGAGCGACCGTGCAGCTTCAATGAACTGCCGTCAGCGGCAATGTATTCGCGGTCAGCGTTCAGGCGGCGGGTAATGGTTTTGCCGGCTTTGACCAAGTCTTCTGTCAGATCGCCCTTCATCAGGCCGAGCCAGTTGCGGTACACCGAGACCTTGTCGTCAGCGTCCACTGCTGCAACTGAATCCTCGCAATCGATGATGGTCGACACTGCGGCTTCCAGCAGTAAATCCTTCACGCCCGCAGCATCGGTCTTGCCGATTGCACTGGTCGCGTCGAGTTGAATTTCAACGTGCAGGCCATGATTCTTCAACAGAATGGCGATGGGTTGATTCGCTTCGCCTTGATAGCCGATGTATTTCTCAGGTTGCTTGAGGTGCGTCTGGCTGCCGTCGGCCAATGTCACCAACAGCGTTCCGGACTCGATGGCGTAACGCTGGGCATCAACGTGGGAGCCACTGGCCAGCGGAGCCGCCTGGTCGAGGAACGCGCGAGCGAAAGCCACTACTTTGGCGCCGCGTACCGGGTTGTAGCCACTGCCTTTTTCCGCACCGTCTGTTTCGGCGATGGCGTCGGTGCCGTACAGCGCGTCATACAGCGAGCCCCAGCGGGCGTTGGCGGCGTTCAGTGCATAGCGGGCGTTGACTGCCGGGACCACCAATTGCGGGCCGGCCTGGCTGCTGATTTCGATATCGACATTGGAGGTGCTGGCTTGTACGTGAGCCGGTTGCGGCTGCAAGTAACCAATCGAGGTCAGAAAGGCACGGTAGGCCGGCATGTCGCTGATAGGGCCAGGATGAGCCCGATGCCAGGTGTCCAACTCAGTTTGCAAGCGATCCCGTTCGGCCAGCAGCGCGCGGTTTAGCGGCGCCAGTTCATGGACGAGCGCATCGAAACCGGCCCAGAACTCGTTACGGTCGAGGCCGGTTCCCGGCAGTACGTCGTCATCGACAAAACGTTGCAGATTGGCCGCCACTGTCAGGCGTTGGCAGGTAACGAAATCGGTCATGTCGGGCTCTCTTGTTGAATTCGTAAAGCAATCCCTGCAGGAGCTGCCGAAGGCTCGCATCGCTCAGAACAGCAGCGCCTACAGGTTTTAGCGATGATTATTTAAAACAGTCAGCACCGGCTTTAGCCACTTGGGCGTCCTGGTCGGCTTTAACCCCAGACACACCCACTGCGCCGATCACCTGGCCGTCAACGATGACCGGTACGCCGCCTTCAAGGGACGTCAGCAAGGGGGCGGACAGGAAGGCGTTGCGGCCACCGTTGACCATGTCTTCATAACCCTTGGATTCGCGACGGCCTAGCGCTGACGTGCGAGCTTTTTCCATCGCGATGTAGGCGCCAATCGCTGCACAGCCGTCCAGGCGTTCCATGGCCAACGGGTGGCCGCCATCGTCAACCACGGCGATCGACACGGCCCAGTTGTTTTTCAGTGCTTCGGCACGTGCGGCAGCGAGGATCTGGCTAACTTCGGTCTGGCCCAATACAGCTTTGGTTTTCATCTGACTCTCCAATAAAACGTTATTAAATCGATTAGTGCAGCGCGTCTTCGACCAGTTCGATCCAGTGCCTGACCGGGGTTCGGCCAGCACTGTCCAAATGGGTCTGGCACCCGATGTTAGCAGTGACGATGACCTGCGGCTTGCCGCTTTCCAACGCATTCATTTTGTTGTCGCGTAATTGCAGCGACAGCTCGGGTTGGGTAATTGAATAGGTCCCGGCTGAGCCGCAGCACAAGTGCCCATCCGGCACGGCGGTCAGGTTAAAGCCCAGTCGACTCAGCACACTTTCGACTGCGCCGCCGAGCTTTTGTGCATGCTGCAAGGTGCAAGGGCAATGAAACGCCAGGCGCAGGTCGCTCTTTATCCCGAGCTTTTCCAGCGGTTCTTCACGCAGTACTTCCACCAGGTCCTTGGTCAGGGCGCTGACTTTTTGCGCCTTGCTGGCGTAGACCGGATCGTCCTTGAGCAGGTGCCCGTAGTCTTTGACGAACGCACCACAACCACTGGCGGTTTGCACGATGGCTTCGGCGCCGTTTTCGACGCTCGGCCACCAGGCGTCAATATTGCGCCGGGCGCGGTTCAATCCTGCCTCTTGTGCATTCAAGTGGTAATCCACCGCGCCGCAGCAACCGGCCTGGCTGATGGGGGTGATACTGATCCCCAAGCGGTCCAAGACCCGGGCGGTGGCGGCATTGGTATTGGGCGACAAGCCCGGTTGCACACAGCCTTCGAGCATCAACACACGGCGTGCATGCTGCTCGGTAGGGCGTGGGCGCGCTGGGTGAATCTGCCGGGGCAGCTTGGCCTTGAGTGCCGCTGGCATCAGCGGACGAAAGGTCCGGCCGAGCTGAATCAAATTTTTGAACAGCGTCGCGTTGGGCACTACCGCGCGGATTGCGCTGCGCATCAGGCGCTGGTTCAGTGGGCGCGGTACGGCCTGATCGACGACTGCACGACCAATGTCCAGCAGGTTGTGATAGTCGACGCCGGATGGGCAGGTGCTTTCACAGTTGCGGCAGGACAGGCAACGGTCCAGGTGCAGCTGGGTTTTTTCGGTGACTTCGTTGCCTTCCAGCACTTGTTTGATCAGGTAAATGCGCCCACGTGGGCCATCCAGCTCATCGCCTAACAGTTGATAAGTCGGGCAGGTGGCATTGCAAAAACCGCAATGCACACAGCTGCGCAGGATGCTCTCGGCCTCTTCGGCGCGGGGCAACAGTTTGGCATTTTCGCTGAGTGTGGTTTGCATGGTCAGATCTCTGCGTACAGGCGGCCCGGGTTGAAAATTCCCTTCGGGTCGAGTTGTGCTTTCAACTGGCGGTGGTAACGCAGCAGCGGGTTAACCAGCGGCTGAAAAGGGCTGTCGCACGCGGCATGGCTGTAGCAGGTGGCGTGACCACCGTTTTCACTGACGATGGCGCGAATCTGCTCGGCATCAGCGTCGGATTTCAGCCAGCGCTGAGCACCGCCCCAATCGATCAACTGCTCGCCAGGCAACGCCAGCACACCGGTATTATTCGGCAGCGATAGGCGCCATAGCGTTGGCCCCTCATTAAAAAAGCTCAGGCGCTGCTCGTTGAGATCGCGCCAATACTGGCTGTCGACCGGTTCCCCGCCGAGGCGATCGTGAGCGGCCTTGACCGAACCTTCGCCGCCTTCCAAACGTAATCGCAACACCCGGCCGTCGTGGCTCGCAGCGCTGATTGGTATCGGCTGTTGGCCCCATTCGGCCAGCCGGCGCAGGGCGTGTACGGCGTCCATTTCAATGGCGATGCTCATGCATTGGCGTGGCTTGGGCAGAACTTTCAGTGAGACTTCGGTCAGCAGGCCAAGGCAACCATAACTACCGGTCAGTAAGCGGGAAAGGTCGTAGCCTGCGACGTTCTTCATCACCTCGCCACCAAAGCGCAGGTGTTTGCCCAAGCCTGTAATCACTCGCGTTCCCAGCACAAAATCACGCACTGAGCCCGACCATGGACGACGGGGGCCAGAGAGCCCTGCGGCAACCATGCCTCCGACGGTGGCGTCGTCGATGCCGTTTTCGCTGAAACTTGGTGGTTCGCAAGGGAGCATTTGCCCGGCGGCTTCCAGCGCCGCATTCAGTTCGTGCAGCGGCGTGCCGGCGCGTGCGGTGATCACCAGTTCAGTCGGGTCGTAGGTGACGATGCCGCGATGGGCGCGGGTGTCGAGGATTTCTCCAAAGACCTCGCGACCCAAGAACGATTTGCTATTACCACCCTGAATCCGCAGCGGTGTGCCGTTTTGATACGCCTGATTGACCTGCTCCAGCAACGCGGCGCTGGCGTCGACATCGGCCTGAGCCTGAGGGTGTTGAGCGAGCATTAGAAGCGCTCCAATTCAGGGAAGGGCAGCTTGCCCATGTGCACGTGCATGGCGCCGAATTCAGCGCAACGGTGCAAGGTCGGAATATTCTTGCCGGGGTTGAGCAGGCCGGTACGGTCAAAGGCTGCTTTTACCGAATGGAACAAGGTCAATTCGTCGCTGTTGAACTGTGCGCACATCTGATTGATTTTCTCGCGGCCCACGCCATGTTCGCCAGTGATGCTGCCGCCGACCTTGACGCACAGTTCAAGGATCTTGCCGCCCAGGGCTTCAGCGCGGTCCAGCTCACCGGGTTGGTTGGCATCGAACAAAATCAGGGGGTGCATGTTGCCGTCGCCGGCATGAAAGACGTTGGCTACGCGCAGCCCGTATTCTTCGGACAGCGCGGTGATGCCCTTCAAGACCCCCGGCAATTCGCGACGCGGGATCGTGCCGTCCATGCAGTAATAATCCGGCGACAGGCGTCCCACTGCGGGGAACGCGTTTTTGCGCCCGGCCCAAAACCTTACGCGTTCGGCTTCATCCCGGGCCAGGCGCACTTCAGTGGCCCCGGCCTTTTCCAGTACCGCGCGGACCCGGTCGCAATCGTCATGCACGTCGGCTTCAACGCCGTCGAGTTCGCACAACAGAATGGCTTCGGCGTCCACCGGATAACCAGCGTGAATAAAATCCTCGGCGGCGCGAATCGCCAAGTTGTCCATCATCTCCAGGCCTCCGGGAATAATGCCCTCAGCGATGATATCGCCCACCGCGCGTCCGGCTTTTTCCACAGAGTCGAACGCTGCAAGCAGCACCCGTGCGACTTGCGGCTTAGGCAGCAGTTTGACCGTGACTTCGGTAATGATGCCGAGCATGCCTTCGGAGCCGGTAAACAAGGCGAGCAGGTCAAAGCCCGGAGAGTCCAGGGCTTCGGAGCCCAGGGTCATGCGTTCACCTTCAACGGTGAGGATTTCCACCTTTAGCAGGTTGTGCACGGTAAGGCCGTATTTCAGGCAATGAACACCCCCGGCGTTTTCGGCGACATTGCCGCCGATTGAACAGGCGATTTGCGACGACGGGTCCGGCGCGTAATAAAGATTGAACGGCGCTGCCGCCTGGGAGATCGCCAGATTGCGCACGCCGGGTTGAACACGGGCGAAGCGACCAGCCGGGTCGATTTCCAGAATTTGATTGAAGCGCGCCATCACCAGCAACACACCTTTTTCCAGCGGCAGCGCGCCGCCAGACAAACCAGTGCCGGCACCGCGGGCTACCACGGGAACCTGACGTTCATGGCACAGCTTGAGCAGGGTTTCTACTTGTTCGATGCGCTGCGGCAATACCACCAGCATCGGTGTGGTGCGGTAAGCCGACAGGCCATCGCACTCGTACGGTTTGAGCTCTTCTTCCTCATAAAGGACGTCGAGGTCGGGCAGGTGTTCGCGCAGGGCCAGGTACAGCTCAGCCTTATCGGAAGGTGGCAATACCCCGTCGACGCGTTCGTCGTAAAGGATGTTCATGGTGGGCTGACACCCCTTGGTTGTTTTTATTGGGAATCGGTACGACTGATCGACAGACTTGCATCATTGGCTGCCGGAGCAGTACTGTCCATGACTTACGGAGGTGGTCGAACCAGTTTTTTTTCCTTGATAATCCTTAGTATTTTAAAAAACATATATATTTCAATAAGTTAATTTACTGAATTGATTCAAGTGTCGTTACGTTTGTGACTGGTCATACCAGTGGAGATAACATGAATATGTCCTCAGCGCCTCGTGCGCCGCAGGTTGCTGACGTGGTGTGTGAGCGTATCGAACGCTTAATCGTCGACGGGGTATTGAAAACCGGGCAGATTTTGCCCTCCGAGCGGCGCCTGACCGAGAAGCTTGGGGTGTCTAGGACCGCGCTGCGTGAGGGCCTCAAATTACTGCGTGCCAGAGGCATTATTGACACCGAACAGGGCAAAGGCTCATTTGTAGCGCAGTTGTCCGGGCATACCGCCACCTCGCCGTTGATGCATCTGTTTGGCTCGCAGCCGCGCACACTGTATGACTTGTTCGAAGTGCGCAGCCTGCTGGAAGGCGAGTCTGCACGCCTGGCAGCCTTGCGCGGCACCGATGCCGATTTCGTATTGATCACCCGCAGCTACGAAGCGCTGATTGCTGCCCACGGTCAACCGCTGGAAGCCTCCGGGCATGCGCGATTGGACCATGCCTTTCACTTGGCCATCTGCGAGGCGTCGCATAACCCAGTGCTGGTGCAAACCCTGCGCTCATTGACGGACCTGCTGCTCAACACGGTATTTGCCTCGGTCAATAACCTTTACCACCGCGAACCGCAAAAGCGTCAGATAGACCGGCAACATGCGCGCCTGTACAACGCCGTTACTGGCCGTCTGCCGGAACAGGCGCGCAAGGCCGCTATTGCACATATCCAAAGCATCAGCGAAAACCTCAAGGAAATCGAAAACGAAGAGCAGCGGTTGGTGCGCTCGACGTTGCGGTTGGAGGGGTGGACGTGAGGGTCAATGACGGACTCTTCCCGAATGAATTCGGTCCCACGGTTGGATTGCATTCTGCCGGTGTGGAATTCATTCGCGAAGGCGTTTGACCTAATTCACCCAACTTGACATCAATCCCCATCTCCCTCAGCTTACGCATTGCGTAATCAAATTACGAAAATAATAAGCAGGCACGTCTCCCGCAGCTATCCTTAATGGAGAACGTGCAATAGAGCAGGCAGCCCCGTGGACTTATTTACCTATTACCGCTCAACCTCCAGTTATCGAGTCCGCATCGCGTTGGCGTTGAAAGGGGTGGCGTACGACTCAATCCCGGTCAACCTGATTCGCGACGGCGGTGAACAGCTCAAGCCGGATTACCTTGTGATTGATCCGCAGGGCAGGGTGCCGGCGCTGCGGTTGGACAGCGGCGAAGTGATCATTCAGTCATCGGCGATCATTGAGTACCTCGAAGAACGCTATCCGCTGCCGCCTTTGTTACCAAAAGAGTTGATCCAGCGCGCTCAGCACCGGGCCGTTGCCGCGTTGATCGGCTGTGATATTCATCCCCTGCACAACGTTTCGGTGCTCAAGCGTTTGCGTGGGCTTGCTTGTCCTGAAACTGAAGTGGTCGCCTGGATTGGTCATTGGATCAGCGAAGGCTTCAACTCGGTCGAAGCACTTATCGGTGAGGACGAATTCTGTTTCGGTGCTCCCGGTCTGGCCGACGTGTTTTTGCTGCCGCAGCTTTACGCCGCCCGCCGTTTTGAGGTTGATCTGACCGGCTATCCAAAGATTCTCCGGGTCGAACACTTGGCGTTGCAGCACAGTGCTTTTCAGGTAGCACATCCCGACTCGCAAGCCGACAAGCCAGAGTGATGTATTCAATATGAGA
>NZ_JAMFRV010000682.1 GCF_026224925.1 Pseudomonas sp.
CGGCTCGAATGGCCGCTGAAAAAGGCCCTGACTCAGCCAAGGCCATGGATTTTATCAACGCGAATGCCTCATTGAAAAATGCGGTGGACGTGGGCAAACATGGCGGAAAAGCAGACGGAAAGATCACCGACGGCGACCTGAAATCATTCGCCGACAAGATGCAAGGCGCTGCAGACAAGGCCGGCAAGGACCTGGGGGACTACCAAAAGAAAAACCCAAATGCCGATCCGCAGTCACTGGAGATGGTCCGCTCTGCATCGTTATTGCAGGCGAACCAGCCGTTGGCCAGTGCTGCGGACCCCAAGCATGCGCAGGGCACAGAGGGCGAAACAGGCGTCGATAAATTCATTAGCGCTGATGGTGTCGCGGCGTTGGCCAAGGACAATCCTGGACTCGGCGGCCCTCTGAAACAGGCCGCGACAACGTTTTCGCAGCCGGGCTTTTTGAATATGCTTGATCAAGGCGGACTGTCCGGCCGCGATCTGGCGACTCACAGTCCAGATAAAAAATTCGACTCGGCCAACATATCCAACTGGATCAAAAACCAGGCGCCCACCACCGGTGGCGAGTTTTCGTCGATGCTCAGCGACGCAGCCACGTTAAATGCGGTTGCCGATGTCGACATCAGCAAGCTTGATAAAGACGTGTTCGAAGAACCCGAGAACTACACCGGCGAGCAGAAAGCAGCGGTCATGGTCAAGCTGCAACAAACCCAGCAAAGCGTTGCCGCCGGGAGTGATTTACGCAAAACCGGTGACACTGAAAAAGCCCTGGACGAAAAAATCGGGCAATTACAGGCCGACCCGGATGTGCAAGCGTTCATGACCAAGGCGGTGCCGGACCAAGAGCGTAGCTTGGTGAACAGCGACCCTTCATTGCAACAAGCGGTCAAGACCCAGTACCAGAGCCTGCTCAGCGGCAAGGCGTTGAAGTCTGACATGGACACCGCGGACAAAGCTGCCGACAAGGACAAAAATAAGGACGCCACCCCCGATTACAGCTCGGCGATTGGCGGCTTGTCCTCGCAACTGCAAATGCAACAGGATTTGCAGGGCCCCGATGCTAGGGTGCCGAGCGCGCAGCAGATCGTCAGTGACCATCCTGGAACGCAAGCTAAGCTCGCGCGTTCGTACCAAGCGAACTTCACCGAAGGCGGCGCGGTGAAACAATTACTCGGTCAGAAAAAGACCGACGCCAGCACCGCACTTGCCACTGCTGACGCGCGCAAGGCCAGTTATGAGAGCGTGCTGCCGAACGGTTTTCTGCAGCGCCAGCAAGACGGCTACCTCAACTCAACGATGGCCGAGTTACAGGACAGCAAAAAAGGCCGTGATTTTCTGAAGAAACCCGCCGATGGCCAAGAGGGCGTAGAGAAATCCTCTACCGTGAGCAACGCAGAAAAACTCGCGACCAAAGTCGGACCTGATGCGCTCAAGTCGGTGACCGGATTGGCCTCTGTTTCCGGCATGCTTGACCGTGGCGACAAGACGGGTGCAGCCAAGACTATTTACGACAGCACTAAGTCCGGGATCACGGGGGCAAAAAGCGGCTACGACGCCGTGGCTAAAATGGCCGGGCGTGATGCATCGGCTGGCTTGGGCCGAATGGCCGGCCAAGTGGGTGGCAGGGTAGCCGGTATGATTGCCGGTGAAGCAACGGGTCTGGCAGCGGCTGAAGCTATTGGTGCCGCTGCGGGCCCGGTAGGTTGGGTGATCGATGCGGCCATGAGCCTGGGTTTCGGTATCGCAGCTATTATTGCGGCTGTTAAGAAGCACAACGCGCAAAAAGCCTTCGATCACAACGTTGATCCCACGCTGGACCAGTTCGGTATTCCCAAGCCCAAGTAACGGGGATCCCCCCTTCACCGGAAATATCAGGCAGCGCCTCAGCCGCGCGTGATCAATCCCTGGCGGGCAACACGCGTCAGGTGTTTGATGAACACTTCGGCGTTGTCGGCGCTTGGCGCCTGCACCACTGCAATGTCGAAACGATCATTGGGGAAACCGGCAAGGGAATCATGTTGGTCGATAAACTGGATCAGGAAAGCAGCGGGTTTACCGTTACGTTTTGGCCAGCCTTCAAGGTAGCGCAGCAGCGTCGGCTGATGCGAACCACCCAGCAGGATCCTGGGGTTGCGGCGAGTCAAAGGTGATGTGAACGGTGACAATCGAATAAGGGGACGCGGATTGCTCATGGTGTTTTGTCTCAGCCTCAAAAATCCCGCTGGGCAGCGGTGAGAGGCAACACCGAACCAGCGCTTTAGCGGTATTTAGAAGTCGGTACAGACTTCAGATAGGCATGGATCAAGTCCTTGCCTGGCGCCCCGCAAGTAGCTGTTTAAATCGGCGCATGGGCAGCATCCTAGAGAAGCCGCACAGGAACTGTCAATAAGCGCCTTAAACAAGCGCTATAAACAACAAGGCCCGCATCAGCGGGCCTGTCGTCATACGCAGTGTTCAATCAGTGATCGCCCGGGGCAATCGCAGCCTTCGGCAGCTCCTACAGGGACGCGGCCTGCTCAAACCAATCAGTATTATCGATTGTTTCGTGAGGCGATTTTTTGATGAGGAGGCTTGGGAACCGGTCCTTCCAACGAGTCCCGCTCGCGATCAAACGCCAAATAATACTTGTTCACACTGTTAACGTAGCTCACAACCCCCGGGCCCTCCTGTTCGTTGGCGACACGTTCAACCTGAAAAAACCATTGATCCGGATTCAAGCCCCGACGCCCCGCCTCTGCACGCATCGCCTGGACCCGCTCCGGACCCAGGTTATAGGCAGCCATGACAAACGCCATCCGCTCACGCTCATTAATCCTGGAACTGGAGAAAAATTTGCGCCGAATCAGCGCCAGGTACTTCGCGCCGGCCAAGACATTGCCATCGACGTTGTGAATATTATCGACGCCTACCCGTTGCGCCGTCGAAGGGGTTATTTGCAGTAAACCGGTAGCCTTGCCGCCCCCCCTGACGCTGGGGTCCAACGCTGACTCTTTAAACGCCAGCGCAGCCAGGTTCAGCCAATCCATGCCTTGTTCGTCCGCGCAACGCTGTAAAATCGGCCGTAGTTTCTCCAAACGCTGGCGGTCCTCAGTGGCGAGGGGATAGTGCAACTGATACAGGCCACGGTAGGCCTTTTCAAACGCCAGATTTTCGTCGGGGGGGACCTGATATTGCTTGAGAAACCGGTCAATACTTGCGCGGAGCATCGTGGCGTCATGGCGCACGTACCAGTTCATATCGCCGCTGTTACTGAGCATCAACGAACGCTCTATGCGCAGTTTGGGCATGACCTTGGCCCAGCGTTCTGCAATCGGTTGCTCGACCACAGTCAAGTGATAAACCCCGGCCTGGACCATTTCCAAAACATCTTCCACGGCGAGACTGGGATCGACCC
>NZ_JAMFRV010000683.1 GCF_026224925.1 Pseudomonas sp.
GGCGGGCTGGGGCAATGCGATGCGTTGGCTGCTGACAGGCGACGAGTTCGACGCGCATGAGGCCTATCGCATGGGCTTGGTCCAAGAGGTCATGGCCAGCGAAGATTTGTTGCCGCGCGCGGTGCAGTTGGCGGCGCGCATTGCCGAGCAGGCGCCACTTGGGGTTTACACCACACTGGCGTCGGCCCGTCAGGCGCTGCTTGAAGGCGAAACCGCTGCGGCGAACAATCTGCCTGCGCTGACCCGGCAACTGATGGCCAGCGAAGACGCGCAAGAAGGGTTACAGGCGATGTTCGAACGTAGGCCCGGCAACTTCAAAGGTCGCTAGGCACGACTAATCAGGTAGCTGGGCGAATGGCTTTGATCAGTGGCAGCAGCGAGTAACCCAATCGTGGTGCCAGTGCCTCGGCTCGCTCGGTCACTGCCTCCAGGTCCAACACCTGTTCGAGGTCTGCCGGCACCATGAGGATGACGTTGCCCTCCTTCACCGGCAGCTCCCAGTAGTGGCGGTGATAAAGCCCGCGCAACAACGCAGCGCCCAGCGGTTTACCGTCGTCGGCCGCCCATTGATTGATCACCAGCCAGCCGCCCGGATTCAGACGTTTCTGACAGTTTTCCAAGAACTTCCACGCAAGATGCCCGACTCCTGGGCCGTAATCGGTATACAGGTCGACGAAGATCAAGTCGGCGGACTCGGCGCTGTCGAGCAACTCCAATGCATCGCCAATGCGAATGTACAGCCGTGGGTCATCGTCCAGGCCGAGAAATTCGATGGCCAGCCGCGGAACGTCCGGGCGCAATTCGATGGCTTCAACGTCTTCAAGGGGCAAGAACTTGAGGCACGCCTGGGTCAGCGTCCCGGCGCCAAGGCCCAGAAACAAGGCGCTTTCCGGAGCCTCGTGACACAGCGCGGCGATAAACATCGCGCGGGTGTAGTCGTACTCCAACCAGCTTGGGTCCGCCGTGAACGTGCAGCTTTGCTCGATGGCATCGCCGAACTCCAGGAATCGATACTCGTCCACTTCCAGCACACGGATCATGCCGAAGGCATCGTGTACTTCAGCCAGTAAACGCTCGACGCGCTCCTCAGTCATTGCTTCTCCTAACGGCATGGCGGAAAGCGGAAAGCGCGGATTGTCGTCTGTGCAGCCATTGGCAAGCAAGCCTGCTCGCACCGGGGCTGTTAAGATGGCGGTCCGACTGCATTGACCTGGATTTTCAACATGAGCCAACCCTGGAGCCCCGACAGCTGGCGGGCACTGCCGATTCAGCAGCAACCTCAATACCCCGACGCCGCGCATTTATTGCAGGTCGAGCAGACGCTGGCCAGTTATCCGCCGCTGGTGTTCGCCGGGGAAGCGCGCGAGTTGCGTCGGCAGTTTTCCGAGGTCACCCAAGGTCGGGCTTTTTTGCTGCAAGGCGGTGATTGCGCAGAGAGCTTTGTCGAGTTCTCGGCGGCGAAGATTCGCGACACCTTCAAAGTGCTGCTGCAAATGGCAATCGTCATGACCTTCGCGGCAGGTTGCCCGGTGGTCAAGGTCGGGCGCATGGCGGGGCAGTTCGCCAAACCGCGTTCGGCCAACGATGAAACCATCAACGGCGTGACGTTCCCGGCGTACCGGGGCGATATCGTCAATGGCATTGGCTTCGACGAAAAAAGCCGTGTACCGGACCCAGACCGGTTATTACAGGCCTATCACCAATCCACCGCCACGCTGAACCTGCTGCGTGCGTTCGCCCAAGGCGGTTTTGCTGATTTGCACCAAGTGCATCAGTGGAACCTGGATTTCATTGCCAACTCGGCGCTGGCAGACAAGTACAGCCAACTGGCCGGTCGCATCGATGAAACCCTGGCGTTCATGCGCGCCTGTGGTCTGGACACGTCGCCGCAATTGCGCGAAACCAGTTTCTTCACCGCCCACGAAGCCTTGCTGCTGAACTTCGAACAAGCTTTCGTGCGCCGTGACAGCTTGACCAACGATTACTACGATTGCTCGGCGCACATGCTGTGGATTGGCGACCGCACTCGGCAATTGGACGGCGCGCATGTGGAGTTTCTGCGCGGGGTGCACAACCCGATCGGGGTCAAAGTCGGTCCGAGTATGGACCCTGAAGACCTGATCCGGCTGATCGACACGCTTAACCCAAGCAACGATCCGGGACGCCTGAACCTGATTGCGCGCATGGGGGCGAACAAGGTTGGCGATCATTTGCCGCAGTTGATTCGTGCGGTGGAACGCGAAGGTCGCAAGGTGCTGTGGAGTTCGGACCCGATGCACGGCAATACGATCAAGGCCAGCAGCGGCTACAAGACTCGCGACTTTGCGCAGATTCTCAATGAGGTCAAACAGTTCTTCCAGGTGCACCAGGCGGAGGGCACTTACGCCGGTGGTATTCACATTGAGATGACGGGGCAGAACGTGACCGAGTGCATCGGCGGCGCACGGCCGATCACCGAAGATGGCTTGTCCGACCGCTACCACACCCACTGCGACCCACGGATGAACGCTGACCAGTCGCTGGAATTGGCGTTTTTGATTGCCGAGACGTTGAAGCAGGTTAGACCGCGTTAAGGCTTTCCCGAATGAATTCGGTCCACAGTTGCGCTCGATCCACTGTGGGACCGAATTCATTCGGGAAGCAGGCGGCGCGGTCTGTCTGGAATACCGAGTCGGTCCCTTCGCGAACAAGTTCGCTCCCACCGGGTCTGCTGCAACGCGGTAATGCTCAGTCTGCTTGCAACCGTAACAACGCCACCCGCAGGCGCGCCGCACTGGCGCGCTGGCAGTTAATTTGCACCTGCGCCAAGCCCAGCCAGTCAGCCATTTGCCGCAGGTTTTTTGCCAACGCCAACATCCCCTCTTCGTCCAAACCTTGCGCCTCTTCCTCATGCACCGCATGCACGGCCAAACGGCCCAAAGCGCGTTCGGCGCGCAAGTCCACGCGGGCGGCGATCCGTTCATTGTGCAAAAACGGCAGCACGTAGTAGCCGTACACCCGCTTTTCTTGAGGGGTATAGATTTCCAGACGGTAGCGAAAATCGAACAACCGCTCGGTACGGCTGCGCTCCCAAATCAGCGAATCGAACGGCGACAGCAAAGCACTGGCGCTCACCTTGCGCGGCAGTTTCTGCTCTGGCAGGCAATACGCTGGCTGACGCCAGCCTTGCACTTGAACCACCTGCAACGCCCCGGCCTCAACCAGTTCCGCCAAGCCCGAACGACTCTGCGCCGGGGCCAGACGAAAATAATCGCGCAGATCCTTATCGGTGCCGACGCCCAACGCCGTTGCCGCGTGCAGCAACAAACCATGCTGCGCCTCACCTGCGCTGATCTCTGGATGATCAAGAATCGCTGCCGGCAGCACCCGTTCCGGGACGTCATACAAGCGCTCGAATCCGCGACGTCCGGAGACCGTCACCTCCCCCGCCGCGAACAACCATTCCAGCGCATGCTTCTCGGCGCTCCAATCCCACCAGGGTCCGGCACGCTCTTGGCGAGTGCTCAGACTCCCCGCACCCAGCGCACCCTGCTCACGAACCGTCTGTAACACCTTGGCGATGGTCGCTTGCTGTTCACGACCAAATTTGGCCATTTGCTGATAGATCCCCACACCTTGTGACGCCTGTCGCATGCGCCATCGCAACAGGGGATAAAGACTCAATGGCAGCAACGACGCCTCATGGCCCCAATACTCGAAAAGCTTGCGCTGACGGCCTTGGCTCCACGCGGCTTGATCCAACAATGGCTGAGCATAATTGCCCAAGCGAGAAAACAACGGCAGGTAATGGGATCGCACCAGCGCGTTGACCGAATCAATTTGCAAGATGCCAAGGCGCTCGATCAACTGATTGATGTGCGCGGCCTTGATAGACACTGGCGGCTGGCGCCCGGTAAAACCTTGAGCGGCCAGCGCCAGACGGCGTGCTTGTTTGAGTGACAGTTCTGCGGACATTCCGGCCTCCTGATCAGTCCACAAAACTACCTGATCGAAGGCCGCTCTGTCAGTGCTTCATCGGGTCATACCAGAAGGGGCGAGAAACTTCCTGCTCAATATCCGCCCGACTCATACCGATGTCCTTCAAAGCATCGTCGCTGAGGCGCGCCAGTTCCTGACGTTGGTGATACAGCGTCGACCAGCGCAACAGCACACGTGTGATTGTTGAGAGAAAGCTCGCATTGGCTGAACCAGCGCGAACACCTTTTTGTATCAACACATAACCTTTTTGACCTTTCATCATCCTGACCTCCATCTTGGGATGACAACAGTTTCGCGCTGGGCCTATGATCAATCCAACGAATGTTTCTTATGCACTGCATCTCGGAGATTGATGAGTTGGCCACGTACCCAAGTATCGACAGCGAGCTGTTGCGAACCTTCGTCGCCATCGCCGATGAAGGTGGATTCACCCGCGCGGGCGAACTGGTTAACCGCACGCAATCGGCGGTCAGCATGCAGATGAAACGCCTGGAGGACGACGTGGTTCAGCGCCCACTGTTTCGCAAAGATGGGCGCACCGTCAGCCTGACTGCAGAGGGCCAAGTGTTATTGGGGTATGCCCGGCGCATCCTCAAACTGCACAGCGAGGTGTTCAATACGTTGCGCGAGCCGCACATGGTTGGGGTAGTGAAAATCGGTTCGCCGGATGATTACGTCATGCGGTTTTTACCGGGGATTTTACAACGCTTCGCCCAAGCCTATCCGCTGATTCAAGTGGAGGTGCATTGCGAGCCGTCCAAGCAATTGCTGCTGCGTCATGATCTGGATTTGAGCATAGTGACCCGTGAGCCCGGCACTGAGATCGGGCAAATCTTGCGCCATGAGCGCTTTGTCTGGATGGAAGCAGCAGGATTTTGCCCACACGATCAAACGCCGTTGCCGCTGGCGATGTTCAACGAAGATTGTTTTTGCCGTACCTGGGCGTGCAACGCGCTGGACGCCGCAGAGCGCGAATACCGCATCGCTTACACCAGTGCCAGCCTGGCAGCGATCAGCGCCGTCGTCAGCGCCGGCCTGGCGGTGACCGCGCAACTGGAAAGCCTGCTCACTTCAGACTTGCGTATCGTGGGCGAAGCCGAAGGTTTGCCGCTGCTGCCATCCGCCAGCATCGTGTTGCTGCGCAATCCGAATAACCCGTCGCCGATCGTTGAATGCCTGGCAGAGTACATCGTCGAAGGTTTTAAACTTTAAGCGCGAGGACCACGGCGCAAATAACCAAAAAGCCGCAGAACAAGGTGCGCAGCATTTTTTCCGGCAGCGAATGCGCCAGCCTGACGCCCCAACTGATGCTGGCCAAGCCGCCGACGGCCAAGGGAATACCCATCTGCCAATTGACGTGCCCGTGCACCGCGTAGGTGACTAACGTAATCGCGGTGCTGGGCGTCGCCAGCGCCAATGCCAGGCCTTGAGCGACCACCTGTGTCGCGCCAAATACGCCGGTGAGAATCGGCGTGGCGATGACCCCGCCGCCGACGCCGAACAACCCGCCGGTGACGCCCGAACCGAGCCCCAACACCCACAACCATTTAGCGTGACGCAGTTCAGTGCTGGCGTTGCCGTTACGCCAGTACATCTGGATCAAATTGAACACGGTCAGTACGATCAAAAACCCGACAAAAGCCAGACGCATACTATGTGGATCGAGCCGCACCGCCCACAGCGACGTCAGCCAAGCCAGGCAAAAGCTCGGAATAATCAGCATCAGGGCATTACGCAGTGAAATCCGGTTACGCTGGTTGTAGCGCCATAACGCCAACAGTACGTTGGGCAATACCATCAACAACGCGGTGCCTTGGGCCAGTTGTTGGTCAAGGCCGAACAACACGCCTAACGCGGGAATTGCCACCAGTCCGCCGCCGATACCAAACAGACCACCCAACGTGCCCATGGCCGCGCCCATCAACACAAACATCACAATCTCAATCACACCGCACCCCAATCAACTGATGCGCGCATGCTACGCAGTCAAGCCGAGGCAGGAAATGCAAGGGCAGCACTATTTGCTCAACATTTGCTGAATGCGGGATTCACGGTTCATGAACGATGGGCTGAGCGTATTGATCAGGTGCGGGATAATTTAGCTGGCGCATTAAACATCGTGGCACTAAATTAAACGGCAATTGATACAGAGGATTTCACATGAGCGTTGATGATAACTCCTCCACCCACGATGCGGGGACGTACGATCAATTGCTGCTCGACCGTCAGCTGTGCTTCGCCCTGTACTCGACGTCCTTGATGATGACCAAGGTTTACAAGCCTTGGCTGCAAGCGTTGGGGCTGACCTACCCGCAGTACCTGGCGATGATGGTTCTGTGGGAACGCGACGGCCTGACCGTGGGCGACGTCAGTACGCGCTTGCTGACTGACCCCGGCTCACTGACGCCACTGCTCAAGCGCCTGGAAGCTGAGGGGCTGCTGAGCCGCACTCGCAGCAAGGAAGATGAACGGGTGGTGTTGCTTCACCTGACCGAGCAAGGCCGCGAACTGCGCGAGAAAGCCAAGACCATTCCCGCCTGCATCCTCGGCGCCTCCGGCCGGTCCATGGCTGAGCTGAAATCGATGCAAGCCGACCTTATTGCCCTGCGCGAAAACTTGCACGACAGCCTTTGATTATGCGGTGTGCCTGACATACCGCTTTCACCGGTTCTTCCCGAAACTCAGTGGGACCGAACTTGTTCGGGAAGCAGGAGGCGCGGTCTGTCTGGAATACCGAGTCGATCCCTTCGCGAACAAGTTCGCTCCTACAGTGCCGAATGATCCTGTGGGAGGTTGTATGCTTGAGAGTGCCCCGACCAACGGTATTTCGTGCTGCAACCCCGCGCAACTCCTCGCGCCAAGCGTTCTATAAATCCCCTCCAGTCTCGTTAAAATCGACCTCAACGCGACTTTCGTAGAAAATTATATTGCGCACTAAATACTTGCGCGATACATTTACCGGGAGCTTAGTTAGCGCGCAAATATTTAGCGCAAAACACCTAACCATTGATGTGAGGATTTGACCATGGACACTCTCTACACTGCAGTTGCAACCGCTACCGGTGGCCGTGATGGCCGGGCTGTTTCCAGCGACAAGATTCTCGACGTCAAACTGTCCACCCCCAAAGAACTCGGCGGTGCTGGCGGCGAAGCGACCAACCCGGAGCAGCTGTTCGCTGCCGGTTACTCGGCCTGCTTCATCGGCGCACTGAAATTCGTTGCAAGCCAAACCAAGGGCACCATCCCCGCAGACGCCTCGATCACTGCCCATGTCGGCATCGGCCAGATCCCAGGCGGTTTCGGTCTGGACATCGACTTGCACATCAGCCTGCCCGGCCTTGAACAAGCCGCTGCACAAACACTGGTCGATGCTGCTCACCTGGTCTGCCCGTACTCCAATGCCACCCGCGGCAACGTCGACGTACGCCTGCACGTAACCGTTTAACCCCAATAACTTTGGGGGCCACGGCGGCGGTTACCTGCTGCGTGATGTTCCAAGACACAAAAAAGCCCGACGCTATGGTCGGGCTTTTTCGTTGCTGCGATACAAGACTGCGCTTATTTAGCGCGACCTTTGTACGAACCGCCGTCACGGGTGTCGATTTCGATCTTGTCGCCAATGTTGACGAAGTCGGCAACGCTCAGCTCAGTACCGTTTTTCAGTTTGGCTGGCTTCATCACCTTGCCCGACGTGTCGCCACGTGCGGAACCTTCGGTGTAGTCAACTTCACGGATGATCGTGGTTGGCAATTCTACCGATACCAGGCGCTCTTCAAAGAAGATCGCTTCGCAGACGTCAGTCATGCCTTCTTCGATGAAAGGCAGAACGCCTTCGATGTCTTCAGCGTTCAGCTCGTACATGGTGTAGTCAGTGGTGTCCATGAACGTGTAGGTGTCACCGCTGATGAAAGACAGGGTGGCTTCTTTACGATCGAGGATCACGTCTTCGAGTTTGTCGTCGGCGCTGTATACGATCTCGGTCTTGTAACCGGTCAACAGGTTCTTCAACTTGGTCTTCATGATTGCGCTGTTACGACCGGACTTGGTGAATTCAGCTTTCTGAACCAACCAAGGGTCATTTTCGAGCTTAATCACTGTGCCGGGTTTGAGTTCTTTACCAGTTTTCATTACGAATATCCGAATTTGGATGGATTTACAAAAATCTAGGCCGCGTATCATAGCCAATTTACATAAAACAGTACTAGCGCGGCGGCGAGATCAGCCTGCGAGGCCTGTTCCAGACACCAACGCTCAGCGTGTTCAGTGACCTGCGGCCAGTGTAGTAGCAGCTCAGTCCAGCGCTGACCCATTTCATTGCCACTGTTCCAGGCCCGCCAAACGTTGCGTAATGCCTCACCCGCGGCCGGCGAAAGGCCTTTCAGGTACAACTCAAGAAAGGCCTCCAGCTTGAGCCAATGCGCGTCGTCGTCTTGTTCGTAGATATGCCACAGCAGCGGGCGACCGGCCCATTGCGCACGGACGAATGAGTCCTCGCCACGTACCGCATTGAAATCGCAGCGCCACAGCAACCGGTCGTAATCCTCTTGTCGGATGAAAGGTAAAATCTGCACGGTCAATGCACCGCGCTGTTCGATTGAACCTACGCCGAGGCCATCGACGTCAAGCCAACGCTGCACATCCCCCAAAATTCGACCTTCCGGCACCAACAGGTGCGTCGGCCGAGTGTCCGCTGCCAACACCTCCAACCAACTGGCCAGCCCGGCATTTTCGTAAGCGAACAGTGAAATCAGCCGCGCATTGTCAACCGGCTCGACGCCCAACCCCTGCAGGAAGCTGCGCTGCGCCAGAGGGTCGTGCTGGAAGGCATGCCGCTGGTCCAGCAATCCGCTTTCCCGCAGCAAGCCGCCGGTGTCCGGGCGAAACCCTGGAAAGAAGAAAATCTTGCGCAGGCCGTTGGGTTGCGGTGACGGCAACGCATGGCAACCGGACACCCACTCCTCGGCGCTGAGGTACTCCAGGTTCAACCACAGCGGTGGCTGTGGGCGCTTAGGCATCGCATCGAAATACTCTGGCGGCAGACGGCAGGCAAAGGCCTCGATCACTACATCTGCCACTTCGGTTGGCTGCCACTCTTTGCTCCAGTGACAGACACTCACGCCGTCCTGCCATTGTTGCGCAGCCGTTGTATCGGCGCCGGGGCATAGCCGGGCAAACGGTTGCAGATCATCCACCCATAAACGCACCGCACAGGAATGCTCGGCGGCCAATTGCCGGGCAAGTCGCCAGGTCACGCCGATGTCGCCGTAGTTATCCACAACGCTGCAGAAAATATCCCAGGAGGTTTTCATGCCGGATCTCATCAAACAAAATATGAATTTTCGCTGTATCTGTAGGAGCCAACTGGTTGGCGAGAGTCCGGCGCGGTGAACCTGATACACCGCCTCGCCAACCAGTTGGCTCCTACAGAGGAATATCTGTGCGCCGCCCTGGACCCGGCAGGGCCTCTCACTGATGATTGTCCGTCAAAACCCTCTGCAAGCTCCAGCTTCAGGCGCCCGTCGTGCGACAATCACCGGCATCCGCCGTCCATGCCAGGAACCCCCAATGTCCACCCGTCCCTTGAAACTGATTTTGTGCATCGCGCTGGGCGTCTGGCTCGGCTGCGTCGCTGTCGCAGCAACCGGCATGTTCGCTTACCACTCACTGGTGGCTAGCAACGTCAGCGCCGTGAGCGCGGCAGTCAATCAAATCAAACTGCATGTTCCGCACAAGGGTCCATCTGCATCGGTGCCCGCCGCGTCGACGCCACAGGACGAGTCCGAGCAGGCGTCGGATAATCCGATGTTTGAGAAATACAAACAGAACCTGCAAGACACCCAAGCGCGACAGGACGACGACGACGCCAAGGCCGCTCGGGAAAAACGCATCAGCGGTCCAAAATGCCAGTTCTGGGAACAACAGAACCAGACCGCACCCAGTGAAAAAACCCGAACCAACGTCAATTTGTTCTGCGGTTAAGCATTGATGCTTTCGTCCATCGATAAACACGCCGTCCTACAATTGATTATCGCCACGCTCAAGGTCGATCTTGATCTGCTGCAACGGGCTGCGCAGACCGCTTACGAGACGGCAACCCACGAAGAAAACATCGCCGAGAATAAGTACGACACCCTCGGCCTAGAAGCGTCGTACCTGGCCACTGGCCAAGCC
>NZ_JAMFRV010000684.1 GCF_026224925.1 Pseudomonas sp.
AACACCGTGTCCGTGGGCAGGCTGTCGAACAGCGTGGACTTGGCATAGTAGGCGTAATGGTTAATGCCGCCCTCGCCCAGCTCTATATCCCCGGCGACCATCATTGGCGACAGCAGCGGCTCATCCTGCACCCGCAGTATCAAGGTCACGAAATTGGCCTTGAACAGCGCCCTGACCTGACGCAACGAGTCGGTCATGCAGCGAGTATCCATGGCCGAGTCGTACATGTTGCCGATGAGGCGCTCGTACTCGGCCAATTCAAGTCCCATCTCTGCCAGGACCTGCGTATGAGGCATACGACTTTGCATAACCACTCCCCCAGCAGCGGGCCCGGACTTCATGGCCCGCATGGATTTAATTGTGATGGGTGATATCGGGGCTCAACGCCCCGTCAGTGCTTCGGTCACCCTCGGCGTGGCCCTGGCTTCGGCAGGTGGCGCCTTGGCGGCGACCAGCGGGCGGCCCTGGTTGAACCAGGCGGCAAGTGCCGGCAACAGGAAGATCGCGCCAAACACATTGACCAGGAACATGAACGCCAGTAGCAGGCCCATATCGGCCTGCAGCTTGAGCGGCGCGAACGCCCAGGTGCCGACCCCGATCGACATGGTCAGGGCGGTGAAAACCGCCGCAGTGCCACGCTGGCACATAGCGCGATAAAACGCCTCGCGCAGGTTTTGCCCGGCGGCCATCTCATGCTGAATGCGCTCATACAGGTAAATGCCGTAGTCGACGCCGACTCCTACGCCCAGCACCATCACTGGCAAGGTCGAGACTTTCAGACCGATGCCCAGCATGGCCATCAGCGCATTGCAGAGGATTGCGACGATGCCTAGCGGTACCAGAATGCACAGCACCGCACGCAACGAACGGAAGGTCAGCAAACAAAACAATGCCACCGAACAGAACAGCGCGGCGAGCATCCATACCTCAGCCCGTTTCACCGCCTCGTTGGACGCAGCCATTACCCCGATATTGCCGCCTGCCAGCTTGAACTCGACCTGCGGCACCTGAATGCCGGCAATGATCCGCTTGGCCTCGCTGATCACATGGGAAACCGTCGCCCCGTCGTGATCATTGAGGAACACCAAAATCTGCATGCGCTTACAGCCGTCAGTGACCAGCCCGGAATCCGGGGTATAGGCCATGGAGCCTTGTTGCAAGCCGCGGGCAGAACCCGGAATCGCCGACCAGCGCGGGTTGCCTTCGTTATTACCGGCGATCATTTCCTTGCCCATGCCTGCCACGCTCTGCACCGACTGCACGCCCGCGACATTACGCATCTGGAAGTCGAAATCCTCGACCGCACGCATCACCCCCGGATTCAGACAGGCTTCATCGATACCATGGGTCTGCAGAAACACCGCCAACACATCCAGGCCAATCGAATAACTGTCGATAATCCGCTGGTTATCCTGGTTGTAACGCGAGTCCGCACGCAACTCCGGCGCGCCGGGGCCGATATCGCCGACCTCCAGCTCACGCGCCTTGAACACACCAAACCCCAGGAGCAACAGGCAAACGGCGAAAACCACCAGCGCCGGTCGCGGCTCGGCCAGCGCCGACAGTCGCCACCACAGCGGATGGCGAGACGTTGGGTTCCGCGCGCGCTGGGCCACCACGCCCGAGCCCAGGGGCAAATAGGAAATGATCAACGGCAGCAACATCTTGTTGGTGATGATCATCAGCATCACACCGATACAAGCGGTCACGCCCAGCTCATGCACAATAGGAATATCGATCAGCATGATCACCGCGAAACCCAAGGCGTTCATTAACAGCGCCAGGGAGCCTGGAATAAAAATCTTGCAGAACGCCGAACGTGCCGCCTGCTTCGAGTTGCTGCCGGCTAGCACGTCCTGCTTCCAGGCGTTGGTCATCTGCACCGCATGCGAGACGCCGATGGAGAAAATCAGGAATGGCACCAGCACCGACATCGGATCGATACCCAGCCCCAACAACGGCAATAGCCCCAGCAGCCAGACCACGGGCAACAACGCCACCGCCAGCGCCACCAGTGTCAGCCGCAACGAACGTGAATACGCCCACAGCAGCAACGCGGTAATAACAAACGCCATGACAAAAAACAGCATGACGATGTCCAGCCCCTCAACCACGTCCCCCACCAACTTGGCGAACCCGACCACATTGATCTCGATGTTCGGGCTGTTGTACTTGCCACGAATCTCTTCCAGACGTTTGGCGATCTCGACATAAGACACTGGCTGACCGGTCTTCGGATCGCTGTCCTGCAGGTCGGCACGGACCATCGCCGAGCGCTGGTCATTGGCCAGCAACCGGCCGATCTGCCCGGCGCGTGCGGCGTTGCTGCGCACTTTCTGCAAGTCTTCGAGAGTACCGGCGTACTGCGGCGGCACCACCAGATCGCCGACATAGCCGTCCTCGGTGACTTCGACATAACGCACGTTCGGGGTAAACAGCGAGGTCACGCTGGGGCGACTGACACCGGAGATGAAAAAGACGTCATCGGTGACCTGCTGCAATACCTTGAGGAACTCCGGGTTATAGATATCGCCCTCGCCCTTCCAGTGCACGCTCACCAATAGCCGGTTGGCGCCGGTGAAAACCCGGCTGAAGTCGAGAAAATTCAGCATGTAGTCATGGCGCACCGGGATCTGTTTATTGAACCCAGGGTCCAGGCGCACGTGCGTGGCGCTGTAGCCCAGGCCCAGGGTCAGCAACATGAACAGCGCCAGCCACCCGCGGCGGTGATTCAGCAATATATCCGCGCAAGTCTGTACCCGGCGTTCGATCCAGCCTGTTGTCTGTGTCATCTGCATGCTCACTGTGCGACGGCGGCAAGACCGCTGTCTGCGCCCTGAAAGACCCCACGTTCCCCAGCCACAAGCAGATGGCTGGCATTGAGCACCACCGCCGAGGTCAAGGTGCCCAACCCGGAACGCAGGCTGCTGTCGACCAGCGCACCGTCCGCGTCCAGACGTATCAGGAGGCTGCCGGCCCCGACCAACACCAGCCCGCCTTGCCGGGGAAGCAACGCGTGGCCATAAATCGGTTGACTGCTACCGATATCGACCTGATGCCAGGTGTCGCCAAAGTCCGCACTGGTGAAGACATGCCCGCGCATGCCATAAGCCACCCAACGCGACGCCGACAGGCGCACCACGCCGAACAGCGAGCCGTTGTAAAACGGCGTCAAACTCTGCCAGTCGCGCCCGCCATTACTGGAGCGCAACACCAGCCCCTGCTCGCCGACCAGCATCAGCCGGCCATCAATACCGCCGTCCAGACCGTTGAAGTGCGCGCCCTCGCCGGGCATTTCCCGGGCGGCCCAATGTTCGCCAACATCGCTCGACTCCAGATACTTGCCGTAACTGCCATAGGCAACCACGTTCTGCCCATCGGCGCTCCACACCCCTAAAAGCGGTTCGCCCAGCTCGGCGTCGTAATGCATTTCCCGCCAGCTCAGACCGTTGTCGCTGGAACGCAGGATCCAGCCGTCATGCCCTACCGCGACCAACACCTGGGGGCTCAAGGCAACCACCCCGGTCAGCGTCGCGCTGCGGCCAGCGGCCACCGGGTGGATGTTCCACGACAGGCCGCTGTCGCTGCTGGTCATCACCGTGCCACGCTCGCCCACCGCAATCAGTTGTAAGCCATTGACCAGCAGCGCATTGACCTGTACCCGGTCGGGATTGATCCGGGTCACGGCCCAAGGCGTGGGATGACGCGGCGCGAATGAAAGGGCAACCGCCGCGATGATGATGGCGCTCATGGCGTATCCGATCAGCTGACGCATGAAGGGCACCACGGCGAAAAGTACGGGCACGAAACGGGCAGCATGCGGGCGATCCTCTTGATTTTGTTTTAACAATCATCAGACCGCCCCGCCCCTGCTACATCGTCCAAACGGCTTAGTCAGAGCGCTCGGCGGTGCCCTGTCGGCCTTACGGCAACTCGAACAACCCAGCGGCGCCCATGCCGCCGCCAATGCACATGGCGACCACCACATAACGCACGCCGCGTCGACGACCTTCGAGCAGTACGTGACCGACCATGCGTGCGCCGGACATGCCAAACGGGTGACCGATGGCTATCGCGCCGCCGTTGACGTTCAGGCGCTCCGCGGGGATCTGCAGCGCATCGCGGCAATGCAGGACCTGGCAGGCAAAGGCTTCGTTGATTTCCCACAGGCCGATATCCGCGACGCTCAGGCCAAAGCGCTTGAGCAACTTAGGCACGGCTACTACCGGGCCGATGCCCATTTCCTCCGGAGCGCAGCCGCCCACGGCAATCCCTCGGTAGATGCCCAGTGGCGTCAGCCCCCGACGTTTGGCTTCAGCGCGGCTCATCAGCAGGCTGGCCGAGGCACCATCGGAGAACTGCGAGGCGTTTCCTGCGGTAATAAACTCACCCTTTTCAATCCATTTACCGTCCTTCCATACCGGCCTCAGCGCCGCCAGATCCTCCAGGCGAGTGCTCGGCCGATTGCATTCGTCGCGCTCGACCTGCACACGCTGATGGCCGCTGGGTTGGCCATCGGCATCGAAACACAACTTGTCGACGCTCAGGCTGACGATTTCCTCGTCGAACAAGCCGTCGCGTTGCGCGGCAGCGGTGCGCAGTTGGCTCTGCAAGGAATACTCGTCCTGGGCGGCGCGGCTGATGCCATAACGGCGCGATACAATTTCGGCGGTTTCGAGCATCGGGATATAAGCGCTGGGCATCACCTCCAGCACGGCTGTGGACTGGGCGCGATAAGTGTTTTTGTGCTTGGTCTGGGTCAGCGACAGCGACTCCACGCCGCCGCCGATGGCGATGTTCATCTCACCGGTCATGATGCCCTTGGCAGCTACGCCGATGCTCATCAGGCCCGAGGCGCACATACGGTCCAAAGCCATGCCCGGCACGTTGTCCGGCAAGCCGCCGGTGTAAGCGCACAGGCGCCCGATATTGTAGGCTTGGGTGCCTTGTTGCACCGCCGCGCCCATGATCACATCTTCCACCTCCCACGGCTCGATGCCGGCGCGCTCGACCACGGCACGTACCACATGGCCGCCCAGCACAGGGGCTTCGGTGTCGTTAAACGAACCGCGAAACGATTTGGCCAGCGCGGTGCGCGCAGTGGCGACGATGACAACTTCATTCAGGTCCATGACAGGCTCACTCGGTAATAGGGTTGAAGGTGTAACGGCTAATGGTGTCGATCACGCAGCCCGGGCGCGACTGGCCCTCGACTTCCACGGTGATGCGCACCACCAGTTGCACGGCGTCCGCCAAAGGCTCTGCACGGACAATGCTGCCGTGGCCACGCACCCGTGAACCGACCTTGACCGGTGCCGGGAAGCGCACCCGGTCACTGCCGTAATTGACCCCCATCGCCATGTTCTCGACGGTGAGCAATTGCGGCATGAACAAGTTGGCCAGCGACTGCGTCAGATAGCCGTGGGCAATACAGGCGCCAAAGGGACCGCTGGCAGCGCGTACCGGATCGACGTGAATCCATTGGTGATCGCCCGTGGCCTCGGCGAACAGGTCGATGCGCTGCTGGCTGATGGTCAGCCACTCGGTGTTCCCCAGGTCCAGACCCTCGGCGTCAAGCAACGCTTGGGCATTACCGAAAACATGACTCATTGCGAACTCCTCACGCCTGTTGCGAGCTAACGGACAGCACTTCGCCGACCATGTAGGAGGCGTAGTCGCTGGCCAAAAACATCATCACGTTGGCAACCTCCCAGACCTCGGCGGCACGGCCGAAAGCCTCGCGGCTGGCGAGGCTTTCAAGCAACGCTGCGCTGGAGGCTTTCTTGAGAAAATCATGCAAGGCAATCGACGGCGACACGGCGTTGATGCGTACGCCAAACTCGGCCGCCTCTAGGGCGCTGCAACGGGTCAGGGCCATCACCCCGGCCTTGGCTGCGGCGTAATGCGCCTGCTCTTTCTGCGCGCGCCAACCCAGTACCGAAGCGTTGTTGACGATGGCGCCCGCGCCACGGCGTTGCATATGTGGGAGCATCGCGCGGGTCATGCGGAAGGTGCCGGTCAGGGTCACATCCAGCACCCGCAGCCACTCTTCGTCGCTCATATCGACCACACGCTTTTGACCACCTAGGCCGGCGTTGTTGATCAACACATCGACACCGCCCAACAGTTCTTCAGCGCTCGCCACCAAGGCCTGGACCTCGGCTTCGACCGTGACATTGCACAACTGGCCATAAATGGCTTGCAGACCGGTCTCGGCCTTGAGGCGTTCCACAGCCTCCTCCAGACGGCGCGGATGCACATCCGAGATCATCAACGCCCGGCAGCCCTCCTCGGCACTGCGACGGGCCGCCGCATAGCCGATACCGGCGCCGGCGGCAGCGGTAATCAGTACCGACTTACCCGCCAATAACTGATGACCAGGAACATAAGGGGGAGCTTGTTTCACAGCCTGTACCTCCGAAGAAATCAATAGGCTGTCAGCGTATAAAACCAGACCCGGCCGACACATCGTCAAAATGGGGTATGGCCGGGTCATACGACGGGCTTCAGGGCGGTTTAACTGCCCCAGACCTTCTGCGCGGCCGGTGCCTCGGCGAGGATCGCATTAACCGCCGCGCCCACTTCCTCGACCTGCCACAGCGCGCCCTTGTCGCGGGTTACCCCGGTTCGCCAGCCATCGCAGGGAAATACGCCCGCCCTGGCTCTCGAAGATCTGTCCGCTGACGTGGGCCGATTCCACGCTACCCAGCCACACCACCAACGGCGCAACATTTTCTGCCGCCCACGCGTCGAAACTGCCGTCCTTGGGCTTTTTCACCACGTCGGGCATGGCGCTTTCGGTCATCGAGGTTCGTGCCGCCGGGGCCAAGGCATTAGCGGTGATGCCGTAGCGCGCCAGTTCAGCCGCCTGCACCAGGGTCAATGCGGCAATCCCACCCTTGGCCGCCGAATAGTTAGACTGGCCCACCGAACCTTGCAGGCCGGCGCCGGAGCTGGTGTTGATGATGCGCCCGGCGACCGGGGTGCCGGCCTTCGCCAAATCACGCCAGCGTCGGCCCAGCAGGTTGGCCAGGCAGTAATGGCCCTTGAGGTGTACGCGCATGACCATGTCCCAGTCTTCTTCACTGAGGCTGATGAACATCCGGTCGCGTAAAACCCCGGCGTTGTTGACCAGCACATGCACCTCACCGAAGGCCGCGAGTGCGGCATCAACGATGTTCTGCGCGGTGGCCAGGGTGGTGATGTCGTCACTGTTGGCGATGGCCTGGCCACCGTTGGCGCGAATTTCGCCAGCCACATCCTGCGCCGCGTCGGCGCGAATATCGTTGACCACCACGTTGGCGCCCGCAGCGGCGAATGCCAATGCATAGGCGCGACCGAGCCCGCCGCCGGCCCCGGTAATGATCACGGTACGGCCTGAACAAATAGCCATGTTTTGACTCCTTTGACTGCGTGACCGCGCGCCCAATGGACGGCGGCACGGATGGATAGGGGGAAAACCTACAGACGTTCGATAATCGTCACGTTGGCCTGGCCGCCGCCTTCACACATGGTTTGCAGGCCGTAACGGCCACCGCTGCGTTCCAGCTCGTGCAACAGCGTGGTCATCAGCCGTGCCCCGGTGGCCCCCAGCGGGTGGCCCAGGGCAATTGCGCCGCCGTTGACGTTGGTGCGCGCCGGGTCGTAGTCCAGCTCCTTGGTCCAGGCCATGACCACCGAGGCAAAGGCTTCGTTGATCTCCACCCGGTCGATGTCGCTCATGCGCAGGCCGGTTTTGGCCAGCGCCCGGCGTGTCGCGGCGATGGGCGCGGTCAAGTGCCAGATCGGGTCATCGCCCAGCACCGTCAGGTGATGGATACGCGCCCGTGGCGTCAGCCCGTAACGTTTTAGCGCCGCCTCGGACACCACCAGCAGCGCCGCCGAAGCGTCGCACGTCTGGCTGGAGACGGCCGCGGTGATCGACGCATATTGCGGGTCCACCGGCTGCAACTCGGCCATTTTCGCCAGGCTGGTCAGGCGCGGCGTTTCATCCTGCTGCAGACCATTGCAGGCGACGATTTCCCGGACAAACCGCCCGCTATCGATGGCGGCCAGGGCACGCTGGTGGCTTTGCAGGGCAAACGCTTCCATCTGCTCCCGGCTGATCTGCCAGTGATCGGCGATGCGCTGGGCGGCGTAGAACTGATTGACCGACTGATCGCCAAAACGCGCGCGCCAACCTTGGCTGCCCGAGAACGGGTCGCTGAAACCCAGCGGCTGCCCAGCGAGCATCGCCGAGCCAATCGGAATCTGGGTCATGGTTTGTACCCCGCCCACGGCAATCACATCTTGGGTGCCGCTCATCACCGCCTGCGCTGCGAAATGCAGGGCCTGCTGCGAAGAACCGCACTGGCGATCGATCGTGGTACCGGGCACGGTAAGCGGCAACCCGGCGGCCAGCCAACTGGTGCGAGCGATATCACCGGCTTGGGAGCCGATGGTATCGACGCAACCGAAAATCACATCATCGTAGTCTTCACCGGGAATGCCATTGCGCTCCACCAATGCCTTGAGCACATGGGCGCCCAGATCAATCGCGTGGACCTCACTCAAGGCGCCTTTGCGCTTGCCGGTCGGGCTGCGCAGTGCATCAACAATATAGGCCTCTGCCATGACTCATTCCTCGAAGGTATGCCCCGGCCCCAGCCGGGTGCCGTCGGCGAACAGGTAGTCGCTGACACGGGTTTTATGGAAGCCGCGATCACCCCACGACGCATCGAGCGCCCAGGCTCGCTTCATGAACATCTGTAAATCGACTTCCCAGGTGTAACCCATCGCGCCGTGCACCTGAATACCCTTACGTGCGGCTATCCAGCTGGCCTCGCAACAGGCCAGACGCGCCTGCGAAACCCAGACGCTGGCGTTCCCATCGCCCCTGGCCAAGCCATGGGCGGCGCGGTACAGCACCGGTTTGGCCTGTTCGATATGCCGCGCAACATCGGCCAGGTGGTGCTTGACTGCCTGGAAGCTGCCAATAGGTTTGCCGAACTGCTTGCGCTGGGCCACGTAGTCCACTGACAAGTCGAGCATGCGTTGCGCCAGCCCAAGCAATTGCCCGGCCACCGACAGCGCGCCACGGTCTAGCATGCGTGCTTGCAATTGCTGGCCTTGCGCGCCGCTGGCGATGCAGGTAGCCGGTGTCGGGTTCCAGGTCACCCGGCCCATACGCCGCGAAGCATCGATGCTCGGGTGGGTCTCGACATCGACCTGTGAACGCGGCACCAGATGAATGTCATCGCCATCGGTGAGAATCAGCACCTCGGCCAATTGCGCATCGCTGACCAGCGCATTGACCGGATGGCTGATCGCCAGGCGCAAACTGCCTTCGGCGATACGCGGTAACAGGTTGGCGCGGGCCGGATGGTCCGCCGCCAGGCCGGTCAACAAGCCGGTGGCGACATACGCAGTGTCGGCCAGTGAATCGGGAATTGCGTAATACCCCAGCTCCTGGGTCATCAATGCCCAGGCCACATCGTCCATGCCCAGGCCACCTTCGGCTTCGGGCACCGAGAGTGCGGTCAGGCCCTGGGCGGCGATTTTGTTACGCAGGTCCGGCGAGCGCCCGACATCGGTTTCCCAGATTTCGCGGAGCATTTCCGGGGCGGCTTCAGTCATCAGGAAACGACTGATGGCTTCGCGGAACGTTAGTTGGTCATCGGTAAAAGTGAAATCCATGGCCAGTTCCTTATTTCGGCAAGCCGAGCATCCGCTCAGCAATGATGTTGCGCTGGATTTCGTTGGTCCCGGCGTAGATCGGCCCGGACTGAGCAAACAGGAAACCCTCCAGCCAGCCAGCCGCATCGCCAGCGGCAGGCCCCTTGCTCAGCAGCTCGCCGCGAGTCCCGAGAATGCGCATGGCAGTCTCGTGCATCTTCAGGTCCAGCTCCGACCAGACGATCTTGTTGATGCTCGATTCGGCGCCGATCTGCTCGCCCCGGCTGAGGCGCCCGACGGTGTAATAGGCCGACAGCGCGTAGGCTTCGGCGCCCATCCAGGTTTCAAGCACCGCGTCACGCAGGCTCGGATCGCGGTCGGCGCTGTCGCGGTGGGCCTTGTACAGTTCCACCAGCTTGCGCGCGGTGTATTGGAAGCGGGCCGGCGAGCGCAGCAGTAACCCGCGTTCAAAACCAGCGGTGGCCATCGCCACGTTCCAGCCCTGCCCTTCGGCGCCAATGCGGTTGGCTACCGGCACGCGCACATCGTCAAAAAACACTTCGGCAAAGGCATCCTTGCCATTGAGCGCCTTGATCGGGCGAATAGTTACGCCCGGCGTATCCAGCGGCACCATCACGAACGACAGGCCGTGGTGGCGTGAGGAGCCCGGTTCGCTGCGGAACAGACCAAACAGCCAGTCGGCGAAGGTCGCACGGGTCGACCAGGTTTTCTGACCATTAATCACGTAATGCTCACCGTCGAGCACCGCCTTGCTGGTGATCGCCGCCATGTCCGAACCGGCGTTCGGCTCTGACCAGCCTTGCGCCCACATGTCGAGGCTGGCGGCCATGCGCGGCAAAAAGCGCTGCTTCTGTTCCGGAGTGCCGAACTCCATCAACGTTGGCCCCAGCAGCAACTGGCCGTTCTGATTGACGCGCATCGGTGCCCCGGCCCCGTAATACTCTTCCTCGAAAATCAGCCACTCGATCAGGTCGCAACCGCGCCCACCCAAATCGGCGGGCCACATCACCATCGACCAACGACTCTCGAACAGCTTCGCCTCCCAGGCGCGGTGCTGCTCGAAGCCTTCGCGGGTGTCATAGCTGGCCAGCGGCTCGCGCGGCAGGTTGTCCGCCAGCCAGGCGCGGACTTCAGCGCGTAAAGCGTTTTGCTTGGGCGTATAGGTCAGTTCCATGGTATTTCCTCAGAACTTAGCGTCGCGTTTTTCGACGAAGGCCCGACGGGTCTCCGCCGAATCGGGGCTGTTATAGGCCTGCAAGGTGAAGCCCTGCTCCCAGCGGTACTTATCTTCCAAGTTGCCGTCTTCGATCCCGTTCAAGGCTTCCTTGGCGATACGGATCATTCCCGGGCTTTTCGTGGCAATCCGTGCGGCGATCTCCAGCGCGGTTTCACGCAACTGGTCTTTGGGCACCACACGTTCGATAAAGCCGTATTGCTGGGCTTCGGGGGCGCCAATGGTGTCGCCGGTAAAAAACAGGTAGCGCACCTTCTGCACCGGGAACAACCGCTGCAGGTGCGCGCCACCGCCCATCGCGCCACGGTCGACTTCAGGCAAGGCGAAGGTTGCGCACTCTGAAGCGACGACAATATCGGCCGCCCCAGTGATACCGATGCCGCCGCCGAGCACGAAGCCGTGCACTGCGACAATGACCGGCACTGGGTTCCGGTGTACGGCCTTGAACGTCGCGTAGTTACCGGCGTTGACCTCGACAATGCGTTCCGGGTGGGCGTTGAGTTCCTTGATGTCGACCCCGGCGCAAAAGCCTCGGCCTTCGGCGCGAATCACGATCACACGGACGTCTGGATTGGCCCCGAGGTCTTCTATCTGGCGGGCCAAGGCCAGCCATTCCTGGCTGTCCAGCGCGTTGACCGGTGGCTTGTCGATCACAAGTTCAGCGATCCCCTGATTAATCTGGGTACTAAAAGCTTGACTCATTGGGGTTCTCCAACGCTGGCAGGATAATTCGATGGGCTGGGTTCGGCGCTTGCCTGGCTGCGGACCAGGAGTGCGTCGAGGCACTGTTGGGCTTCGTTGGCGATGCCTTCGATCACTTCACGGCAACTGAGCAACTCGCTTATTGCCGCGGCGACTTGGCCGCTGGGCAGGATGCCGTCGTCCGGAAGACCCTCGACCATCGAGCGCTGCAATAACACCGGCTGGTTGGCGGCCATTACCACCTGCGACAGGGCCGAGGGGTCTTCGCGCAACGCACGCATAAAAACCGAGGCCATGTGACCCAGGCTCATGCCGGTCTGCTGCTTCCATTGCCAGGCGCTGCCCAAGGCAATACGTAAGCGACCAAAAGGGCCGGCCTGTTCCAGGTGGTTGATAAAGCGGTTTTCGATCATGCGGTGGCGCATGCCGTCCACGGCGGTGGTGACGCGTACCTGCTGCGGATCGCTGACCTTTAGGTAACGTTCCAGGGTCGCCGCCGGGGTGGGTGATTCGCGGGTCATGAGAAACCGCGTGCCCATTGCGATACCGCAGCCACCGGCCGCCAGCACCGAAGCCAGGCCGCGGCCGGTGGCATAACCACCGGCTGCGATCACCGGCAGATTGACCGCCGCTAACACCTGCGGCAGCAGAATCGAACTGGGCACGCCGCCGGTATGGCCGCCGCCCTCACCGCCCTGAAGGGTGATCAGGTCGGCGCCTAACTCCACGGCTTTGAGCGCATGTTTGAGCGCACCCACGGTAGGAATACACAGCACCTTGGCCGCTTTGAAGCGGGCTATGGTCTGTTTGTCCGGGCCGCGCCCGTAACTCACGGCGCGCAGTCGGTACTTAATGGCCAGGTCCACGCACTGGTTGGCGTTGTCCTGAAACATATGAAAATTGAGGCCGAAGTTACTGCCGCCGGTGGCGTCGATTACCTTGCGGATCTGCACCTCCAGCTCATCGGAGGGGATAGTTGCCCCGGCCAGGAAACCAAACCCACCGGCCTCGGTGGTGGCGATCACCAGATTGGCGTCGGCGACCCAGCCCATGGCGGTTTGCACAATCGGGTAACGACAACCCAGGGCCTCGGTCAGCGGCGTATTGAGCCAGTGGTTCATACGCTTTTGTCCTCAGCACCGGCTGCTTTTTTGTTGGCTTCGGCCATGCCTTTGGCATCAAACCCGCCCAGTTTGTCGCCGGACAACAGCTCGTTGTGCGCATGGGCGAAGTGGTGCCAGGCAAAGGCTGCGTCCATAGCCGTGCGTTTGCCTTGCAGGTCTTCAACATGGTTGATCGCCTGTTTGGTCAGGGCCAAGCCCATGCGTGGTTGCCGGGCAATACCGGTGGCCAGCGCATAGGTCGCCTGCTCCAGCTCCTCGCGTGGAAGCAGGCGGTTGACCATGCCCACCTGATAAGCACGGGCGGCGCTCATGCGCTCGCCAGTGAACAAAAACTCCTTAGCGATACGCGGGTTCATTTCGTAGGGATGGGCGAAATACTCCACGCCCGGAATGCCCATGCGCACCACCGGGTCTTGAAAGAACGCGTCTTCGCTGGCGACGATCAGGTCACAGACCCAGGCCAGCATCAGCCCGCCTGCCACACACGCGCCATGCACCATGGCGATGGTTGGTTTGGGCAACTCGCGCCAGCGCCGGCACATGCCCAGGTAAACCTCCTGCTCACGGGCATACAGTTGCTCGCCACCAGGTTTGTTGGTGTGGTCCCACCACAGGTGTGCGCGCTCGAACGGCTTGTTGATGTCGCGGCCGGGGGTACCAATATCGTGACCCGCCGAGAAATGCTTGCCGTTACCGCGCAGGACGATGACCTTGACACTGTCGTCGCTCACTGCCTGGCGAAAGCCGTCGTCCAGCGCATACGTCATCTGCGAGTTTTGTGCATTATTGAAGGCTGGTCGGTTCAGCGTCAGCGTGGCAATACCTTCGGCCACGCTGTACAGCACCGGTGCGTCTGTCTCATAGACGGCCTTGTCTTCACGGACGACGAATTCACTATCGCTGCTGTGCATGTTCGGTCCTCACCTCAGGCTGTACGGATACCGGCCGGGTTGCCCTTGATCGCCGCTGCGCGGTAATCGTGGGGATCGAGCTGGCGGATAACGGCCAACTGTTCGGCGTTCGGGTGCGCGGTTTCCCGTAAATGCGCTGACTTGAGCAGCGGGAAACCGGTCTTGTCCTGAACCTCGTCAAAACTCACACCGGGGTGCAACGAGCGTACTTGCACCGCACGCTGCGGGCCGTCGAAATCGAGGATGCACAGGTCCGTGACCACATGGCGGATATCCATCAGGTCGCGACGCGCGCCTTTTGGCCAGCGCTCGGCCTTGAAGCCGACGCCAGAGACCATGTCCACCTCGCCGCTGACAAATACCCGAGTGTTGTGGTTGGGCACAAAAAAAGAATTGAGGTGGTTGATGCTGTTGCCCGGCAGACCGCGTACGCCAAGAATCGCGGTCTTCGGCTTCTGATAATCGCCGATGCACGACAAGTTGGTTTGGCCCCAACGATCGATTTGAGTCGGGCCGATCATCGCGTGACGACGACCGCCCCAGACGCATTCGAACACCCGCTCGAACGACATGTAACCGGAGTAACGCGGCACATAGTCGCCACGCGGACCTAGCGGGATAGGCTCTTCGACCAGAAACGCTTCGCTGTCGGTCATTAACAGCTCAGGGCTGTGGGTGAGTTTGGCCAGGCTCGCGCCCAGGCGCGGAATCACTCCGAGGCCCGAGGCGATCACCTCGCCATTGCCGCGCCACGCTTCGGAGGCAGCGACGATCATCAATTCAGCGAGGGTGAAATCACAAGTTGCAGACATAAGTTGCTTCTCCTCAGAACACGGGTAGGGGCAAGCCGCCCATATGCACGGCACCGCCGTTCAGTGCTTGATAGGCTTGCTCGCCGCCCGCCACGTAGGTCTGCATATAACCCTGCCAGCCGTTTTCTTCCTGGCTGCTGGCGACGTACTGCTTGAAGTGCGCCATGTCCCAGCCATAGTTCGGGGCACAGGTGGTCGGATGCGCCCCGAGCGGTGCATGCACCACACCCGTGACCAGATAACGTTCAAAGGTGTTAAAACGGGCTTGTTCGGCGCTCAGTTCGAGGCACTCCTCGAGGACTTCGCAGGAGACAAAACACTGTTTGGCGGCGCGGGCGAACAGGTGATCGAAATACGGGTCCGCTCCGGTAATCAGGCAATTGCCCAGACGGTCGGCGACGTTGACGTGAACAAACGCCACGTCGAGATTGAGCGCCGGCATGGCCAGCAGCACCTCGCCATCGGCATAAGGCGACTCGATGGTCTTGAGTTGCGGGTTGAGGCGGGCCACGTCGGTGGCCAGGCCGCAACGGGTCGGCAGGAACGGCAAACGCATGCCTGCGGCGCGCAGCCCCCACTGGAGCATGCCTTCGTCGAGTTCCATCAACTCCAGCTCACCGGCTTCGCGGGCCTTGCGGTAGTAAGGTTCCAGTGGAATCGCGTCGAGGGTGGCAAAGCCGAACACCAGCTTCTTGACCTTGCCTGCGGCACATAGCATGCCCACTTCCGGGCCACCGTAGGCGACCACCGTCAGGTCTTTGACCGGCGAACGCAAGATCTCGCGGACGATGGCCATCGGCTTACGCCGTGGACCCCAACCGCCAAAACCTATGGTCATGCCGTCACGTAGTTGAGCGACCGCATCGGCCGCCGTCAGTTGCTTGTTCATCATCGGGTTTCCTTACTGTTGGCCGACTGAAAAGTCGTGCCCCCAAATGCTCACGCGGGTGAATTCGAAAGCCGAGTGCTCGGCCCAGTCGACTTGCAACCCGCCAAAGCCGTATTCAAGATCGAAGCCGGACGGCGTTTTCATGTAGAAGCTTGTCATGCGGTCGTTCAGGTGCTGGCCCAAGGTCGCCGACAGCTTCACGTCATGCGCCAACAGGCGGTCATGGGCGCGACCGACCTCGGTCATCGAGTCCACCTCGACCATCACATGCACGCAGCCTGAGGGCACCGGGTATTCCGCCAGCGCCAGGCTGTGGTGCCGGGCGTTGTGGCAATGCAGGAAGTGAATGCGGATCGGCGCCGCCGACGGGTCGGGGCGGAAGTTGAAAATGTCCGACAGTTCAAAGCCCAGCACGTCCTTGGCAAACGCCAACGTTGCGTCGAAATTCGGTGCCGGTAGCACGGCGTGACCCAGGCCCATGTCGCCAGTGATAAAACGCGGCACGGCCTGTGGCGACACAAAGGGCTGGCAATCGGAGCGATGGCCCCAGCTCAGCTCATGACAGTTGCCCGAAGGATCGTGCAGCTTGACGAGCGCTTGCACACCGCGCTGCTCAATCTCGTTGGCGCTGCCCGGCTGCCATTCAACGCCGGCCTGCGTCAGGTGTTCCAGCGCGTCGCGGAATGCCCGCTCCGAGGCCAATTCCCAGCCAGAGGCCAGATAACACGCCTTGCTGCCTTCGACGATCAGCATGCGAAACGGCCGCTCGTCCATTTTGACGTGCAACCCGCCACCTGGCGCCGGCTGGACTTGCATGCCAAGCACGTCTTCGGCGTAACGCTGCCAATGACTGAGGTTTTCGATCTGCGAGACGAAATAGCTCAAACCGCGAATGTCAATCATGCCTGGAGTCCTCGTTGGCTGATTTCGGTGCGTGATGAGCATTGTGCAAAGCGCCACGGGTCACTTCATCGTCCGTTGAGACTAAGCACGCCAACGGTTTCAGGCCTTTGCGGCCGTGACGCTCTAGTCCGTTTCGATGATTCGAGGGAAAACCCCGGCGCCCTAGACTGGCGCATCCATTCGCTCAGCAGAGACAGCCCCCATGGAGTTCGCTTTTACCCAAGAACACCTGATGATTCGCGACAGCGCCGAGCGCTTTCTCGCCCAAGCCAGTGATTCGCATGCGGTTCGCGCGAGCATGAGCAGCGTGCACGGCTATGACCCCAAGGTCTGGCAACGTATCGGCCAGGAACTGTGCTGGCCGGCCCTGATGGTCCCCGAACGCTTCGGCGGTATGGGCCTGGGCTTTGTCGAGCTGGCGATCCTGCTGGAACAAAGCGGTCGTTACCTGCTTGGCTCGCCACTCTTCGCCACTACCTGCCTTGCCACTCCGGCCCTGCTGCTAGGACACAATGCAGCGGTGCAGGAAACCTGGCTCAGCGCGATTGCCGCCGGAGAAACCAGCGCCACCCTGGCATTTAGTAGTGTCCCGGGACTGGATGCACACAGCGTGCAAACCGTGGCCCAAGCCCGTGCGGGCGGTTTTTGCCTCAATGGATGTTACGCCCAGGTCATCGACGGAGCGCTGGCCGACCTACTGATCGTCGCTGCGCGGGTCCCCGGCAGTCAGGGCGAACAGGGCATCAGCCTGTTCGCTTTGGCCGCCAACACCCCGGGCATTGTGCGCACTGCCCTGCCAACCCTGGATCAGACCCGGCGCATCGCGCGAGTTGAACTGCGAGAGGTATTGGTCAGCGACGCACAATTGCTCAGCGCCCCCGGCCAGGGCTGGACGGTACTGCGCGATACCTTGCAGATCGCCGCCATCGGTCTTGCTGCCGAACAGACCGGCGGCGCGCAACAGGTTCTGGACCTGACCCTTGGCTACATAGCAGAACGCAAACAATTCAGCCGCGCCATTGCCAGTTTCCAGGCCATCAAACATCGCTGCGCCGACATGATGCTGCAAGTCGAATGCGCCCGTTCAGCCATTTATTACGCCGCTTGCGTGGCTCATGAACGCCTTGATCCCGAAGGCGATAGCACCGTGGCCGGGGAACTGGAAATGGCCGCCGCCACAGCGAAGATCCATGCCAGCGAAGCCTTTTTCCAGTGCGCTGCCGAGTCGATCCAACTGCATGGCGGTGTCGGTTTTACGTGGGAGTACGACCCACACCTGTACTTCAAACGTGCCCGCGCCAGCGAACAACTATTGGGCAGCCCGGCGCTGCACCGTGAGTGTTTGGCGGCGAACCTATTCGGAGAACATGCATGAAAATCGGTTTCAGCAGTGCAGACGAAACGTTCCGTGGCGAAGTTGCCCAGTGGATGGCCGTACACCTACGGGGCGAATTCGCGCCCCTGCGCTTTCGTGGCGGGCCCGGTGACGAACATAGCTTCTCCGCCGAACGCAAAACCTGGGAACGTGAATTGGCCGACGGCGGCTGGACCGGCGTTGGCTGGGCCAAGGAGCATGGCGGGCGTGGCTTGAGCATCACCCAACAGGTGATTTTCCATGAGGAATACGCCCGCGCCGGCGGCCCCGGACGCATGGGTCACATCGGTGAAGGGCTGGTCGGCCCGACCCTCGCCGCCTTTGGCACACCGGCCCAGCAACAACGCTTGTTGCCCGGCATCCTCAGCGGCACGCAGTTCTGGTGCCAAGGTTACTCCGAACCCGGCGCTGGTTCTGACCTTGCCAACGTACAAACCCGCGCCAAGCTCGATGCCACCGGCGAAAACTGGTTGATCAGCGGCCAGAAAGTCTGGACCTCACTGGCCCACGAAGCCGACTGGTGCTTTGTCCTGGTGCGCACCGAACCCGGCAGC
>NZ_JAMFRV010000685.1 GCF_026224925.1 Pseudomonas sp.
CGCTCACGTTTCCCAGGTTTCGTACTAACCAGCGGTACATGACAGCTCCTTGAGGTGCATTTGTTATCGAAGTGGTTGTCTATCGGCGGGACTTTCAGGAACTGTAGGGCGCAACGATAGCGCAGATTCCCGACGGTATGGTCAGGTTTAAAACAGGCGGGATAGTAGCGCAGTAACAGCAGTTTCGACCCGTAGAATTCGCTCGCCTAGTTGCACGGGTTGTAGTCCGGCTTTGTTTAATAAATCAACTTCGTAAGGAATCCAGCCGCCTTCTGGACCGATGGCCAGGGTCACGGCTTGGTCAATGCCGCGTGGGCAAGCCGGGTACTCACCAGGATGGCCGACCAGGCCCAGCGTGCCTTCGACTAACTGCGGCAAACGGTCTTCGACGAAGGGTTTGAAGCGTTTTTCGATGATAATTTCCGGCAGCACGCTGTCACGCGCTTGTTCCAGACCGAGAATCAGTTGTTCGCGAATGGCCGCAGGCTCAAGGAACGGTGTCTGCCAGAAGCTTTTTTCGACCCGATAGCTGTTCAGCAAAATAACCCGGGGCACACCCATGGTCGCGATGGTCTGAAACACCCGACGCAGCATTTTCGGGCGGGGCAGTGCCAAGAGCAACGTCAGTGGCAGTTTGGCGGGGGGCGCGCGATCAAGGCTGATCCGCAGCTCGGCTTCGTGGTTTTCCAGCCGTAGCAGCTCGGCTGAGCCCAGCAGGCCGCCGATTCGCCCTACACGCAGCGTGTCGCCAACCACTGCGCGATGCACCTCCTGCATGTGCTTGAGGCGGCGGTCGCGCAGCACGACCCGATCAGCCGAGATAAAGTCGGCGTCTTCGAGTAGCAGTAAATTCACAGCGGGGTCGCTGGCGGCTGGTCGTGTTTGTCTTCGTCTGGCTGGTCATCCGGGTGATCGCCGCGTTTGACGATCATGCCGCTGCATAACACACCGATTTCGAACAACAGCCACATGGGCACTGCGAGCAGCGTTTGGGAGAAGATGTCCGGCGGGGTCAGGATCATTCCGACCACAAAGCAGCCAATGACCACATACGGACGCATCTTTTTCAGGTATTTGACGTCGACGATACCGATCCACACCAGCAGCACCACGGCCACGGGAATCTCGAATGCAACGCCGAACGCCAGAAACAGCGTCATGACAAAGTCCAGGTAGCTGGTGATGTCGGTCATCATCGAGACGCCTTCCGGTGTCACGCTGGCGAAAAAGTGGAAAATCAGCGGGAACACCAGGAAATAGGCGAAGGCCATACCTGAATAGAACAAGATGATGCTCGATACCAGCAACGGCACCGCGACACGCTTTTCGTGCTTGTACAGGCCGGGTGCGATGAAACCCCAGATCTGATGCAGGATCACCGGCATCGCCAGGAACAGCGAACACATCATGGTCAGCTTGAACGGCGTCAGGAACGGCGAGGCCACGTCGGTGGCGATCATCGTAGCGCCTTCGGGTAAATACGCCCGCAGCGGTGCCGAAACCAGCGTGTAGATCTTCTGGGTGAAGCTGAACAACCCGGCAAAGATCAAGAAAATCGCCAAGACGCAACGCAACAGGCGCGTACGCAATTCAGTGAGGTGCGAGATCAGCGGCATCTGCTGATCGTTTTCCGGGATGTCTGCGCTCATGGGGCTCGCGGTGGCAAAGTTGAATCGTTGGCGGAAGGCGCGCTCGGAACCGGGGTCACATGCGGTGCGGTAGGCGTATCAGCTGTAGCTACCGGGGCCGTGCTGCTCGGAGCGTCATGGGGCGCTATGGCGGCGGCAGTTTCAGGTGTCGCCAGAGGCGCTGCAGTTAACGTTGCATTGGCCACCGATGCGGTCGGCGGAGCAACGCTGTGGCTTTCAACCGGCGGCTGGACCGTAGCAACGGGTTCGGTCGAAGGCGGCTGTTGCGGCGCGAAGATCTTTTTCGCTTCTTCTTCAAGCGACAAGATGTGTTCGTTATGCAGCTGCCGACGAATCTCGTCAGCACCGATTTCGCGTTCAACTTCCTGTTTGATCGCATTGAAACTGCGTTTCAGCCGCCCAACCCACAGGCCGGCGGTACGTGCTGCGCCGGGCAAGCGCTCGGGCCCAAGAACCAATAGGGCGACGAGGCCGACGAGCAGCAGTTCAGAGAAGCTGATACCAAACATTCAACACGACCTAGTCTTTACGGAGGGGCTCTTCGACTTTGTGCGCTTGCACGTCGATGGTGTGCGGCTCATGCAACGTAGACGCCTGAGGTGCCTGCGGCGGCTGCATCGGTTGTGTCGGCTGAACGGGCGGCTGTTGTTCGGCCGGCTTTTCTTCGTCATTCATGGCTTTGCGAAAGCCCTTGATCGTTTCGCCCACATCCGAGCCAAGACCTTTGAGCTTCTTGGTGCCGAATACCAGCACGACGACGATCAAAATGATGATCCAGTGTTTCCAGTCAAAAATGCCCATGAAGCGTTCCTCTTTCTAGTGGTGCTTGTTTACTCGGCTGAGCGCGCGGCTTTTTCCACGTGCCCGGACAATCCAAAACGACGATCCAGCTCATCCAGCACTGCCTGAGGATGCTGACCTAAAGCTGCAAGCATCACCATGCTGTGAAACCACAGGTCTGCGGTTTCGTAGATGACATCGCTGCAGTCTCCGCTCACTGCGGCGTCTTTGGCGGCGATGATGGTTTCAACCGATTCTTCACCGACCTTTTCCAAAATCTTGTTCAAACCTTTGTGATACAGGCTGGCGACATACGAGCTGTCGGCAGCGGCGCCTTTGCGCGATTCAAGCACTTCGGCCAGGCGGGTCAGGGTGTCATTCATGTGTATGTCCTGCCTGATAGATGGAATGCGGGTCTTTCAGTACCGGCTCGACAACTTTCCAGCCAGCGTCATCATAAACACGGTAAAAACAGCTTTCCCGACCCGTGTGACACGCAATTCCACCGACCTGTTCAACCATTAAGATAATCACATCCGCATCGCAGTCCAGCC
>NZ_JAMFRV010000686.1 GCF_026224925.1 Pseudomonas sp.
GGTGCTGTTGTTTTTTTGCCACTCGATGATATCGAGGCGGATGCGCTTCTTGTCGAGCTTGCCAACGCTGGTCTTGGGAATTTCAGCAACAAGGGCAATCTGGCTAGGGATCGCCCACTTATTGATGTGTCCCGTTTCGACAAAGGGTTTCAAATGATCCTTGAGTTCCTTTGCACAAATACTGTGCCCATCGCGTATCACCAGTAAAGCAAACGGCCGTTCACCCCATTGCTGATCGGCGATGCCAACCACAGCCACTTCACGAACGGCCGGGTGACGACTGACCAGGTCTTCAAGGTCCAGTGACGAAACCCACTCGCCACCGGTCTTGATCACGTCCTTGATCCGGTCGCGAATGTCGATCACACCCATGTTGTCCAGGGTGGCGACATCGCCAGTGTGCAACCAACCGCCCGCCCACAGTTCGGCGCCTTTTTCCGGCTCACGGTAATAGCCTTCTGTCAGCCACGGCGCACGCAGGACCAACTCGCCTTGGGTCTCACCGTCGGCGGGCAGAAAGTTACCCTCCTCGTCGATAATCGCCGCATCGACCAGCACACCGGGCACGCCGGCTTTAATTCGGTAAGAGGTGCGTTCGTCGTCGCTGAAAGCCAGCATTTCTTCGTTCAAATGCGCCACGGCCACCAACGGACAGGTTTCGGACATGCCATACGCGGCTGTCAGTTGAATGCCTTTGGCTTTGGCCGCGTTATAGGTTGTGCGGTTCAGCGCACTGCCACCAATGATGATTTTCCAGCCGTTGAAATCGATGTTCTGAGCTGCTTTGGCGTTGAGGACCATTTGCAGAATGGTTGGCACACAGTGGGAGAACGTGACCTTTTCCTTGCGCCACAACTCAACCAGCATCTCGGGGTCGTAACGACCGGGATAGACCTGCTTAAGCCCGAGCATCGTGGCGGCATATGGCACGCCCCAGGCATGCACATGGAACATTGGCGTAATGGGCATGTAGACATCGTTGGTGCCCAGCAAGCGCACGCTGTCGATACTGCCCATGATCGTCGCGACGCCCATGGTGTGCAGCACCAACTGCCGATGGGAGAAGTACACGCCTTTGGGGTTGCCGGTGGTGCCAGTGGTGTAAAACGTGGTGGCGACCGAGTTTTCGTCGAAGTCCTCGAACTCATACTGGGTACTGGCAGCGGCCAACAGCTCTTCGTACTCACCGATAAGGTTTGGTAACTCAGCGGTTTTATCCGCTGCATCGGTGAGCAGCAGGGTTTTCTCGACGGTGGTCAGGTGCGGGGCTAACCCATTGTAAAGCCCCACAAACTCGCTGTTGACCAGCACGAACTTATCCACCGCGTGGTTCATGGTGTAGAGGATCTGTTCCGGCGACAAACGCACGTTGACCGTGTGGATCACCGCGCCAATCATCGGAATCGCAAACATGCATTCCAGATAGCGGTGGCTGTCCCAATCCATCACCGCCACGGTATCCCCCGCTTTTACCCCAGCATTTGTCAGGACATTGGCCAGACGAGCAATACGCTCGTTAAGGGTTGGATAGCTGTAGCGCAACGTGTCGCGGTAAACGATCTCGCGAGTTTTTTCGTAGCGACTGCCTGACATCAACAGCCGCTTGATCAACAACGGATATTGGTAGGCGCAATCAGCTGGAGCAATAACGCGAGTCTGCAACATACGAGTCCCTTTTCTGAGTGCACAGTCGTGGCTGAAAAATATGCACTGTAGAGACGTAGGTCGCCAGCGAAATCAGCCGAAGGGATGATTTCGTATCTGTAGGAGTTAGTGAACCGAGGTAAACGCCAACTTCACTCCCAACGCGACCAGCACCACGCCCATGGTCCGGTCGAACCAGTGGCCCATCCGCGCAAACGCCGCACGCACGCGCTGTTGGCTGAACAACCGCGCCACCAGGCAGAACCAGAGACCCGTTGCGAGTGCCAGGTACACGCCATAACCCGCCTGCACCAGCAACGGCGTGTGCGGGTTGATCACTACCGTGAACAGCGACAGGAAGAACAACGTCGCCTTAGGGTTAAGGCCGTTGGTGACGAAACCACTGGTGAACGCGCCGCGAGCCGTGCGTTCACCCACTGGCAGTTCAACCGGCGCATCCGTTGCGCTGGCCGGTTTGGCGCGCAAGGCTTTGATGCCGATGTACAGCAGGTACGCCGCAGCGGCCCACTTCAGCGCGTTAAACAATACGATTGATTGCGACACAATCAGGCCGATGCCCAATAGCGAATAACCCACATGCAGAAAAATCGCGGTACCCACGCCCATGGCGGTCCAGGTACCGGCCTTGCGCCCGTGGGTCACACTTTCGCGGACGACCACCGCGAAATCCGGGCCGGGGCTGGCAACGGCAAGCAAGTGAATCAGGGCAACGGTTAGAAATTCCGTCCAGTACATGGGGCCTCCGCATCGGGCATAAAATTTTGTGAGCAAACATTAAAGCGCTTTCAAGCTCGCCACAGTACGCCTTCGCGGCGGTGCGCCATAGGTACAGTTGGGGAGCAACGTAGCGAAGCAGACGCGGCGCCGGCGTGAGTGATCACGCCGGCGTCAACCGGGAGAGGATCAATCGGTGTTGCGTTGGTTGTGGCTAGAGACAAATTGACGGAAACGCTCGGTCGGCAAGCCTTCAAATAGCTCTGCCGGCGTGCCCTGTGCGTCAACCAAGCCGCCGTGCATATAAATGACCCGGTTCGACACATGGCGAGCAAAGCCCATTTCATGGGTCACCACCAGCATCGTCCGGCCCTCTTCGGCTAATGAACGCATAACCCGCAACACTTCGCCCACCAACTCTGGGTCGAGGGCCGAGGTCGGTTCGTCGAACAGCATCACTTGCGGGTTCATCGCCAATGCCCGAGCGATGGCCACGCGCTGTTGCTGACCGCCAGACAAATGCGCCGGGTAATGATTGCGGTGCTCGTAGAGGCCGACTTTATGCAGCAGTTGTTCGGCGTCTTCGATGCATTCGGCACGTGGGCGCTTGAGTACGCGCATCGGACCTTCAATCACGTTTTGCAGCACGGTCATGTGCGACCACAGGTTGAAGTTCTGAAACACCATGCCCAAGCGGCTGCGCATGCGCTCGACCTGGCGCGCATTACTTGGCAGCAGGCGGCCGTCACGATGACGGGCCATTTCAATGGCCTCACCGTCCAGGCTGATGCTGCCTTCGTCTGGCGTTTCCAGCAGATTGATGCAGCGCAGAAAGGTACTTTTGCCCGAACCACTGGCGCCCAGGATCGAAATCACATCGCCTTTGTGCGCGTCCAGCGAGATGCCCTTAAGCACATGCGCCGAGCCGTAGGATTTTTGAATGTTGCTCACCGACAGGGCGGTATTTGATTGAGAAGTCATGACCAGCTCCGTAGCGAATCAGGGATTAGTGGGTGACGTAACGGTAGTTTTTGATTTAGCCGATTTCGGCAAAACCCCGGCAGGTCGTTCACGAAGATGAGGCGAGAGGCGGTATTCGATCCAGGCCACCGCACGCACTACCAGAAAATTCAGCACCAGATAAATCAGCGCGGCACACAGGAACACTTCCATGGTGCGGTACGTACGCTGGATGATCTGCTGCGCAACGCCGGTGACATCCCAGACCGTCACCAGACTCGCCAAGGCGGTGGATTTGACCAGCAAGATCGCCTCAGTGGAGTATGCCGGCAGCGCCTGACGCAGCGTGACCGGGGCAATAATCCGGTACAGCAGCGCCCACGGAGACATACCGATGGCCTGGCCCGCTTCGATCTGCCCGTGGGGAACACTAAGTAGGCCGCCGCGGATGATTTCTGCGGTGTAGCCCGCCGTACACATGGCAAGGGAAAGCACCGCGCAACCGTACGGAGATTTCAGCACCACCCAGGCGAAACTGTCGCGAATCGCCGGGAATTGGCCAAGGCCGTAATAGATCAGGAACATCTGGATCAGCAGCGGCGTACCGCGAAAGATCATGATGTAGAAGCGCGCCGGGTAGCTGAGGATGGCCCAGCGACTCACGCGCATCGCAACGATACCCAAGGAAAGGGTCAAGCCCAGCACCAGCGAGCAGAAAAACAGCGTCAGGGTGGTGGGCAAAGCAGCCAGCAACTTAAGCATGGTATCGGCGAGAAAGGCGAAATCGATCATTGGATATTCTCCTGTCTCAAGACTGTGTGGGGCTGCGGCGCTGCGTACGGCGCACGCGAGCTTCAGCGATATTGAAAATGCGACCGGAGAGTCCTGTAAGGACCAGGTACAGCGCGCCACCGACGATGTAGAAGGTAAAATATTGGCGGGTAGAGCCCGCTGCCACCTGACTGGCGCGCATCAATTCAACCAGGCCGATGACCGAAATCAGTGCCGAGTCTTTGAGGCTCATTTGCAACACGTTACCGAGACCCGGCAGCGCGTAACGCATGATTTGCGGGATCAACACGCGCCGGATGCGCATGGCTTTGGACATGCCGATGGCCAGCGCGGCTTCCAGCTCGCCCTTGGGCACGGCGATAAAAGCGCCGCGATAAACTTCCGCCTGATACGACGCGGAGATCAGTCCCACCGCGATGGCACCGACCAGAAATGGAGGAACATCAATGTAGCCGTCAGCCCCAAACCAGTGACCGACTGCGGACACCACGGTGGCGCCGCCGAAA
>NZ_JAMFRV010000687.1 GCF_026224925.1 Pseudomonas sp.
ATGGCTACCTTCGCCAGGTTTTTTTCTACCAGAGACACAAACAGCTCCTCAAGGCGATTGGTCTTGTTGCGCAGGCTCACCACTTCGATCTTCTGCAGGGCCAGCTGACCAAACAAGGCGGTGATACCGATGGTTTTATCCACCTGCACTTCCAGGGTATGGCTATCGACCAACTTGGTCGGGTAACCGATCAAGGTTGGCGCCACTTGGTATGAGTCCTTCAGGTCAAGCAAAAAGGTCTCGACGTGCAGCGTGTTCAGCAACTGCTTCATGCCCATGTTTTGCACGATGGTGCCATGGTCAATGATGCCGATATTGCGACACAGCTGCTCAGCCTCTTCCAGGTAATGCGTGGTGAGGATGATGGTGATGCCTTTCTCGTTGAGTTCGGTGAGGAAGGTCCACATCGAGCGGCGCAGTTCGATGTCCACGCCCGCAGTCGGTTCGTCGAGAATCAACAAGCGTGGCTCGTGAATCAACGCACGGGCGATCATCAGACGACGCTTCATACCGCCAGACAGTGCGCGCGATGGCACGTCTTTTTTGTCCCACAGCCCCAACTGAGTCAGGTACTGCTCGGCGCGTTCTTTGGCGATCTTCGGCGGAATTCCGTAGTAACCGGCTTGGGTCACGACGATGTCGAAGGTCTTTTCGAACTGATTGAAGTTGAACTCTTGCGGCACTACGCCAATGCAGCGCTTGAGTGCGGCCGGTTCACGGTCGAGGTCGTGACCGAAGATATTCACTGTTCCGCTGGTTTTGTTCACCAGGGTCGAGATGATACCGATGGTCGTGGATTTGCCGGCGCCGTTGGGGCCGAGCAAGGCATAAAAGTCACCTTCAGCGACATCCAGTTCGATACCGTTCAGGGCCTGGAAACCGTTGCCGTAGGTTTTGGTTAGCTGCCGGATGGACAGAGCGGAACTCATAGCTGGAATACGCACCAAGAAGGAAGGGAGAAGGAATAAATAAGCGCGAACACAATTGATTACAACTGCGGCGTGCCGGCAATGGTGCTTGGCAACGCCGCGCAAGTACAGCCCCGCGTGTTGATAGTTACTATTAACTCAACGTGCTCATCACTGCATTACGGTACGCGGGACGCTGCTTTAAGCGCTCGTACCAGGCTTGGAGATGGGGCAGCGGTGGACGTTCAATGGGCATTTCAAACCAGGCATAAATAAAACTGCCCAAGGGAATGTCGCCCATGCCAAATGCATCACCAGATAGATACGGCTGTTCGGCCAACGCGGTGTCGGCCACCTTAAGTATGTCTACGCAGACCCGGGTAGCGGCCTCGATTTTCACCCAATCACGCTGCTCGGCCGGGGTGCGTACGACGCCCCAAAACAAAGGTTTAAAGGGTTCGGCAAGTGACGACGTCGCCCAGTCCATCCATTTATCCGCGTTGGCTCGCGCAGCAAGATTTTCCGGGTACAGCGCAGAATTCGGCGCATAACGTGCAGCCAAGTAACGCACGATGGCATTGGATTCCCACAGTACCAGACCCTCATCCTCGATCATCGGAACGCGACCGTTTGGATTCATCGCCCGGTATTCAGGCCCGTCAACCAGACCAAACGCGCCGCCGGCATCGATCGCTTCATACGGCACCGCTACTTCCTGCGCACACCACAGCGCCTTACGGACGTTGGTAGAATTTTTTCGGCCCCAAATCTTCAGCATTGCCAATGTCCCCAATTGATCGGTGATGAATACGTCGCGCATTAGTCTACCCTCAGGCGCTTTGGAATCCAGCCACAAGAAGCGCCCTACCGAACTCCAGCAGCGGCCAGTGGTCACTATCGATACTCGGATTTGAAGCAGAAATCCCCGACACGGTTAGCCATTATTTCCCACCTACCGATGCGCTCGCTGTTTGATGCCCTCTTCACCTGAGGCCGACTAAGCTCTTGCTGGCGGGTTGTCGCCGCGGTCATTACGGAGAATTATTTATGCTGTTGCTGTGGATTGTGGTTTTGCTGGTCGGCGTCGCCTACCTCGCTCACCGACGCATTGCGCCCCTACCCGCTTTGGGCGTGGTGGCCGTGTATTTGCTGGCGATGGGCAGTTTGAGCCATGCCCATGGTTGGCTGATGACGATTCTCTGGGTGCTGTGGCTGGCAGTCTTGTTGCCGCTGGTGCTGCCAGACCTGCGGCGCAAGTATTTCACCGCACCGATGTTCTCCTGGTTCAAAAAAACCCTGCCGCCAATGTCAAAAACCGAGCGCGACGCCATCGACGCCGGGACCGTCTGGTGGGACGGCGAATTGTTCAGTGGTCGTCCTGACTGGAACAAGCTGCTCGCGTACCCCAAGGTGCAGTTCACCGACGAAGAACAAGCCTTCATTGATGGCCCCACCGAAGAGCTGTGCGCGATGGTCACCGACTGGCAGATCGGCCAAGCCATGGACCTGCCGCCCCAAGCCTGGGAACACATCAAGCAGCACGGCTTTTTTGCCCTGATCATTCCCAAGGAATACGGTGGCAAAGGCTTCTCGGCCTACGCGCACTCGCAAATCGCGATGAAGCTGGCAACCCGTAGCGGCGACTTGGCGTCCACGGTCATGGTCCCCAACTCCCTCGGCCCCGCCGAACTGCTGCTGCATTACGGCACCGATGAACAACGTAACCACTACCTGCCGCGCCTGGCCCGTGGCGACGACATCCCGTGTTTTGCCCTGACTGGCCCGCTGGCCGGTTCCGATGCGGGCGCCATGCCGGACACCGGGATCATCTGCAAAGGCCAATGGAACGGTGAAGAAGTCATCGGCCTGCGCCTGAATTGGGAAAAACGCTACATCACCCTCGGCCCGATCGCGACGCTGTTGGGTCTGGCCTTCAAGGCGTTCGACCCGCAACACTTGCTCGGTGAAGAGGAGGACTTGGGCATCAGCCTGGCGCTGATCCCGACTGACACCCCCGGCGTCGAAATCGGCCGGCGTCACTTACCACTGGGTGCGGCGTTCATGAACGGCCCTAACTCCGGCAAGGACGTATTTATTCCGCTGGAGTTCTTGATCGGCGGCCAAGAGATGCTCGGCAAGGGCTGGATGATGCTGATGAACTGCCTGTCCGTTGGGCGTTCGATTTCGCTGCCAGCAGTGGGTACCGGTGCGGCCAAGTTCACCAGTTTGGTGACCGGGCAATACGCAACGGTTCGCGAACAATTCAATGTGCCGCTTTCAGCCTTCGAAGGTATTCAGGAAGCCATGGCCCGCATCGGCGGCAATGCCTGGCTGATGGACAGCGCACGGATGCTCACGGCCAACGCAGTCGACCTGGGGGAAAAACCCTCGGTGCTGTCGGCGATTCTCAAATATCACCTGACCGAGCGCGGCCGCGAAT
>NZ_JAMFRV010000688.1 GCF_026224925.1 Pseudomonas sp.
GGCGGATGACAGCATTGACCTGCTGTTTTGCCATCAGACGTTTCACCATCTGGTGGAGCAGGAGCAAGCCCTGGCCGAGTTCTACCGAGTGTTGAAACCGGGTGGGTATCTGCTGTTTGCCGAGTCGACCAAGGCCTACATCGACACCTGGGTGATTCGCTGGCTGTTCCGCCACCCGATGCAGGTACAGAAGAGCGCGGCCCAATACCTGGACATGCTGCGCGGCCAAGGGTTTGACTTCAGCCCGCGCAACGTTTCGTACCCGTACCTGTGGTGGAGCCGCTCAAAAGATTTTGGTCTACTGGAGCGTTTTGGCCTGCGACGCCCCGCGCCGTTTGGCCAGCGTGACGAAACCCTAGTCAACGTGGTTGCGCGCAAACCCGTGCAAGGCGGCGCGCAATGATTGGCCGTTGGCTGCTTGGGGCATGTCTTATCCTGTTGTGCGCGTGCGCTAGCAAGGCGCCATTGCCTGAACGTTCACCGCACCTGATGCTGCCCATTCAACTGCACATTGTGCGCGAGCAAGCCGAACAGCGGCAGGACTGGTTATTGGTGATTCAACAGGAAACCGCAGGCCTGCGCTGGTCAATGATGGACCCGCTGGGCATTCCTGTTGCGCGCCAACGTCTGGTTGACGGCGCGTGGCAGGCCGATGGTTTATTGCCACCCAACCCACAGGCCAGAGAGCTGTTCGCTGCACTCCTTTTTGCCCTGACGCCTGACACTGAGCTGCACAGCAATTATCCCGCAGCGTTAGTTCATACGGACCAACGCGATATCGGCAAGCGTTGGCACATCAAGTACCGTCAACCTCAGGTGTTTGATGTGTATATGGAACAAGGCCTGACGTATCACATAAGCCCCTTAACCGGTGAGGTAAGCCCATGACCGCTTATCTCAATGCCCTAGGGGTTATCTGCTCGCTTGGCACTAATCAGGCCGAAGTCGCTCGGGCGCTGTTTGCCGGTGATTGCTCAGGCATGCGCGACGAAGACGGCTGGGTCGTGGGCCGTCGTTTGCCGGTCGCCGCCGTACGCAGTGAACTGCCGCCGATTCCGAGTGCACTGGCTGAACACAGCAGCCGTAATAATCAACTGCTGCTGGCTGCTGCGCTGCAGATCGAAGACGACATTCGACAGGCCATCAGTCGTTTCGGCCCCTCACGGGTTGGTGTGATTCTCGGCACCAGTACCTCGGGCATCGATGAAGCCAGCCGTGGCCTTGCGGTCTATCTGCGGGATAAAAAATTCCCCGCCGACTATGATTATCAGCAACAGGAACTCAGCGCTCCGGCAAATTTTCTGGCCGCGTGGCTGAACCTCAGCGGCCCGGCGTATGTGATTTCTACAGCCTGCACCTCCAGCGCCCGGGCGTTGCTCAGCGCTCGACGCTTGCTCGACATGGGCCTGTGCGATGCGGTGCTGTGTGGCGGCGTAGACAGTCTATGCAAGCTGACGCTGAACGGCTTTTCGGCATTGGAAGCGGTGTCGATACAGCGTTGCAATCCGTTCTCCCGCAATCGCAACGGGATCAATATTGGCGAAGCAGCGGTGTTGTTTTTGATGACCCGCGAAGCCAGTGGCAGCCACTCGATCGCGTTGCTGGGTGCGGGCGCCACCTCTGACGCGCACCATATTTCGGCGCCAGAACCCAGCGGCCGCGGCGCGCGCGAGGCCATGCAGAAAGCACTGAACAACGCGAAACTAAGCGCAGAAGACATTGGCTACCTAAACCTGCATGGCACCGCGACACACCACAACGACGCCATGGAAAGCTTCGCCGTCAACGGCGTTTTCCCGCAAGGGGTGCCCTGCTCTTCAACCAAGCCGTTGAGTGGCCACACCCTCGGCGCGGCGGGTGCGCTGGAAGCTGCGTTTTGCTGGTTGAGCCTGGCGCCGGAAAACAGCCAAAACGCACTTGCGCCTCATATCTGGGATGGTCAGGCCGATACACAGCTACCGGCGCTGAATTGGGTCGAACCCGGCCAATGCTTGACGCCCAACATCCCTCGTCGATTGATGAGTAATTCCTTCGCTTTCGGCGGCAACAACGTCAGCCTGATTATTGGAGACGCCCCATGATCGACTGGCCGATTGCTGAATTGATCCCCCACGCGGGCAACATGATCCTCATCGACCAGGTGCTGTCGTTCGATGAAGAGCAAATACACACCCGCCTGACGGTCCGTCCCGGCGGCCTGTTTAACCGTGCCGATGGCAGCTTGCCGGCGTGGGTTGGCGTTGAGCTGATGGCGCAGAGCGTCGCGGCGTACGCCGGCTGTCAGGCCCGTGAACACGGTAGATCAATGAAGCTTGGGTTTTTGCTGGGTACACGCAAGTTTGAATGCAACGTCGACCACTTCCCCGTCAGCACCGAACTGACGATTCATGCCTTGCGCTCATTAGAAGATGAGAATGGCATGGGCATTTTTGAATGCCATATGACCGGCCCCGGCATCCACGCCACTGCGCGCCTTAATGTGTTCTGCCCGCCGCAAACCGCTGCCTATCTTGCCGAAGGAGTTCGCGCATGACTGAATCCATATTGGTCACCGGCTCCAGCCGTGGCATCGGCCGCGCCATCGCTTTGCGTCTGGCCCAGGCGGGCTATGACCTGATCCTGCATTGTCGCAACGGGCGCACGGACGCCGAAGCGGTTCACGTTGAAATCCAGGCCTTGGGCCGGCAAGCGCGCATCCTGCAATTTGACGTTGCCGACCGCGCAGCCTGCAAAGCCATTCTCGAAGCCGATGTCGAAACCCATGGCGCCTACTATGGCGTGGTCTGCAACGCAGGCTTGACCCGCGACGGGGCTTTTCCGGCGCTGACCGATGAAGACTGGGATGTGGTGATGCGCACCAACCTCGATGGTTTTTACAACGTGTTGCACCCGGTGATGATGCCGATGATTCGGCGCCGTGCAGCTGGGCGTATTGTCTGCATCACGTCGGTGTCGGGATTGATCGGCAACCGTGGGCAGGTCAACTACAGCGCATCGAAGGCCGGAATTATCGGTGCAGCCAAAGCGCTGGCCATCGAACTGGGCAAGCGCAAAATCACCGTCAACTGCGTCGCGCCAGGTTTAATCGACACAGCAATGCTCGATGAACACGTGCCGGTGGAGGATCTGATGAAGATGATTCCAGCCGGGCGTATGGGCACCCCGGAAGAAGTGGCCGGTGCCGTGAATTTCTTGATGTCGGCCGAAGCGTCCTACATTACCCGCCAGGTTTTGGCAGTCAACGGAGGCCTGTGCTGATGAAGCGCGTCGTCGTCACCGGCATGGCCGGTATCACCTCATTAGGCAGCGACTGGGCAAGCATTGAAGCTAACTTCATCGCAAACCGTAGCGGCATTCGGCGGATGGATGAGTGGAATCGCTTCACCGAGCTCAATACTCGGCTTGCGGGGCCGATTGATGATTTTGCCGTCCCCAAACATTGGAATCGCAAACAACTGCGCAGCATGGGCCGGGTTTCACGGCTAGCCGTCGGCGCGGCCGAACAAGCACTGCTCGACGCTGGGCTGTTGGGCGATGAGATCATTCGTGACGGTCGGATGGGGGTGGCCTGTGGCTCTTCCACCGGCAGTACCGACGAGATCAAAGCCTTCGGCAATATGCTGCTCAACTCAGTGGCCGAAGGCCTCAATGCCAACTCGTATGTACGGATGATGCCGCACACCACTGCGGCGAATATCAGCATCTTCTTCGGCCTGACCGGGCGGTTGATTCCTACGTCCAGCGCCTGCACCAGTGGCAGCCAGGGCATCGGTTATGCCTATGAATCGATCAAGTTTGGCCGACTGCCATTGATGCTTGCCGGGGGCGCCGAAGAGCTGTGCCCGACCGAAGCGATGGTGTTTGATGCGCTGTATGCCACCAGCCTGAAAAATGACGCCCCGCATACCACTCCGCGCCCTTACGACAGCGACCGTGATGGGTTAGTGATTGGTGAAGGCGGCGGCATGCTGGTCCTTGAAGAGCTAGAGCATGCCTTGGCCCGAGGCGCACATATCCATGCAGAGATCATCGGCTTCGGCAGCAACGCCGACGGTGCTCACTCCACCCGCCCGGAGCAAGTCACCATGCGCCGCGCCATGGAACTGGCCCTGGAAGATGCGGGGCTGGCGCCCGAGGCGATTGGCTACGTCAACGGTCACGGCACCGCCACGGAGCAAGGTGACATTGCTGAAACGCTGGCCACCAGCAGCTTGTTCGGTGCGCGGATGCCCATCAGTTCACAAAAAAGCTTTCTCGGTCATACCTTGGGCGCCTGTGGTGCTCTGGAATCATGGTTCTGTATCGAAATGATGAACCGCGACCGCTACATCCACACCCTCAACCTGGACGTTGTCGACCCGCAATGCGGCGAGTTGGATTACCTGCGCGCAGAGCCACGCCAGATGAGCAATCAGTTCGTGATGAACAACAACTTTGCCTTTGGTGGCGTGAACACCTCGTTGATCTTCAAGCGCTGGGTATGAATTATAGGAAATACCCGTAGGATCGAATTTATTCAGGAAGCAGGCGGCGCGATTTTCCTGATACACCGCGCTGCAGCCTTCGCGAACAAGTTCGCTCTCACCGAATTTCGGTATGGCACTCGATTTTGGGCAATTCCCATCCCACAGTTGCTCCTACAGGGGGCCGAGCTTTCTCTGCAGCAACTCAACAAACGCCTTGGCCATCGGCGAGTGCTGGTCCTTGCGCTGCACCAGCCACACCGCCGTGTTGGCCCCCTCATCCAGCACCGTGCGATAAACCACGCCGTCGATACGCATGCGTTGGTAAGACGCTGGCAATACGGTCACGCCCAACCCGGCGGCCACCAACCCGATGATGGTCATCGGCTCGCCAGCTTCCTGCGTGATCAGCGGGCTGAATCCTGCCTGGTGCGCCAGGCTCAATAACTGCGCGTACAACCCGCTGCCGTAGGTGCGTGGGAAAAACACGAAGGGTTCGGCAGCCAGCGCCGACAGGTACAAACCCTTCTCACTGCCCGACGCTAAAGGATGATCCGCCCGAATAATTGCCACCAACGGCTCGCGGAACAACTCCACCGCCACCAGCGAGTCAGGCAGTGGCAAGGGGCGCATGATGCCGACCTGCACCGAGTTTTCCACCAGTGCTTCGGCGGTCTCCATGCTGGTCATTTCTTGCAGGGCCAGATGAACTGCAGGAAAAGCCTGACGGAACGCAAATATTGCTTGAGGAATACTGGAGTTGAATGGCGCTGACGCGGTGAAACCAATCTTTAATTCACCGAGCTGCCCCAACTGCGCTCGACGCGCCACATCGGCGGCTTTGCCGACTTGGGCTAGGATCAAACGTGCCTCGTCAAGAAACAACCGGCCGGCTTCACTCAGCTCGACCCGACGGTTAGTGCGCTCGAAGAGCCGCGCGCCCACTTCTTTCTCCAGGGCCTGAATTTGCTGACTTAACGGCGGCTGGGAAATACCCAGAGCTAGCGCGGCCCTGCCGAAGTGCAGCTCTTCGGCCACTGCGATGAAATACCGCAGATGACGTAATTCCATGAACCCACCATTAGGTCGTTTTAGATATCAAACAGGTCGAACAATATATTGGAAAGAATCATTGGCGAGCTATATTCTTTTTTACATTGCTGTCGTCTGCCCCATCGAGGTCATTGTGAAAACTGCTGTTGCTCCACCTCCCGAAACAGCTGATACCCAAGGTCGTCGGTCCCCGCACGTCACCGAAGGGGTAGCCGCACTCGCCGAAATCTACACCGAGAAAGGCACCCCGCTGTTTTTACGCACGGTGCTGGCCTTGTTTTCCGGGGGCTTTGCGACCTTTGCCCTGCTGTACTGCGTGCAACCGCTGATGCCGGTGTTGTCCCACGAATATTCGATTAATGCCGCACAGAGCAGCCTGATTTTGTCTGTCGCCACCGGCATGCTGGCGTTTGGTTTGCTCATTACCGGCCCCATTTCGGATCGGCTCGGACGCAAGCCGGTGATGGTGACGGCGCTGTTTTGCGCGGCACTGTTCACCCTGCTGGGCGCAATTATGCCGACGTGGGAAGGCATCCTGCTGATGCGTGCGCTGGTTGGTCTCTCACTCAGCGGGTTGGCCGCAGTGGCGATGACCTACCTCAGTGAAGAGATTCACCCACAGCACATTGGCCTGGCGATGGGCTTGTACATTGGCGGCAATGCCATCGGCGGCATGAGTGGCCGGGTAATCACTGGGGTATTGGTCGATTACGTCAGCTGGCACACCGCAATGCTGGTCATCGGTGGTCTGGCAATGATCTCGGCTGCCGTGTTCTGGAAAATCCTTCCGGAATCACGAAACTTCCGCCCTCGCTCACTGCACCCGCGCAGCCTGCTCGACGGCTTTACCTTGCAGTTCCGTGACGCCGGGTTGCCGTGGCTGTTCCTCGAAGGCTTCCTACTGATGGGCGCTTTCGTCACGATGTTCAACTACATCGGTTATCGCTTGCTGGCTGACCCTTACCACTTGAGCCAATCCCTTGTCGGGCTGTTCTCGGTAGTTTACCTGTCAGGCATTTATAGCTCTGCGAAGATCGGTGCATTGGCCGACAAGCTGGGTCGACGCAAAGTGCTGTGGTCGGTCATCGTATTAATGTTAGCGGGCCTCGCGGTGACGATGTTCAGCCCATTGTCGATGGTCATCGTCGGCGTGCTGATGTTCACCTTCGGCTTCTTCGGCGCCCACTCCGTCGCCAGCAGCTGGATCGGCCGCCGCGCAATCAAGGCCAAGGGGCAGGCATCATCGCTCTATCTGTTCTGTTATTACGCAGGATCGAGCATCGCCGGCACGGCAGGCGGTTTCTTTTGGCATTACGCCGGCTGGAACGGCATCGGTATATTCATCGGCGTGCTGCTACTGGGCGCATTGGCAGTGGCACGGCGCTTGGCCAAGCTGCAACCGTTGGCGGTGAATCTGTAGGAGCGCGCTTGCCCGCGATGGATCGCGAAGCGATTCCAAATGCTCAACCCAACTCCAACTGGAGGCACTGCACTACTTGGATTACGACTGCTCCGGTCGAGGACGACCCCGGACCGATCGCGGGCAAGTTCCTGCAGTGACCGAGTTTGCTGCGCGACAGCGCAGCGTCGAAGACGGGCTGAAATCCCTAAAACAACATCCGCCCGACCACCCTTTTGCCAGCCCACTCATGCTTGACCACCGCCGCAATGTGCGTCACGACCAATATCCCCAAGATCGCGCAGCCAGCCTCGTGCACATTAAAAAGCACAGCCAACCAGTACGGATCATTGATTAAGTTAGGGATGCTGAACAGGTCGAAGACGTTGATGTGGCGGTCCATCATCAGTGTTCCGGTCACCAGCACGAGGCCAACGGCGCCGTAGAGCAGCGCATGCACCAGCGCAGCGGCAAGTTGCTCGGTAGGTCTCCCAGCGGTCGGGTCAGGCTTGGGGTGTGTCTGCCGAACGTACAGACGAAGAATGAACACAGGGATGAATAACGTGGTGATCGAGATATTAAGGAACGCTACCCACTGCTTCACTTCAGGCTTTACCGGAAACAGCCCTGTGTAAAACCCACTGATCAACGCCCAACAAATCACCAACGCTGATACCCAGTGCAAGAGCACCATGAGCTTCGAATATTTTTGACTGCGCATTTCGCTACTTATTCGGGCCGAAAAAAACCCATCCAGCTGCAATAGAACGCCAGCAGAGGATGGGGTTTTGACTACTTAACCTGCGTGATACTGGGCCGACATCTCGTGCACGGCTTCCATAAACGCGCCAGCGTGAGCCGGGTCGACTTCAGGGGTGATGCCGTGGCCGAGGTTGAAGACGTGGCCGGTGCCGTGGCCGTAGCTGGCGAGGATGCGAGACAATTCGCGGCTGATATCGGCAGGGTTAGCGTAAAGCACCGTCGGTTCCATGTTGCCTTGCAGGGCGACTTTGCTACCAACACGCTGGCGGGCTTCGCCGATGTCGCAGGTCCAGTCCAGACCCAGTGCATCAGCACCTGCGTCGGCAATGCTTTCCAGCCACAAACCGCCGCCTTTGGTAAACAGGATGACCGGCACTTTGCGTCCGTCGTGTTCACGGATCAGGCCGTTGACGATTTTGCGCATGTACGCCAGCGAGAACTCTTGATACGCCGCTGCCGACAGGCTGCCACCCCAACTGTCGAAGATCTGCACCGCTTGCGCGCCCGCAAGAATCTGACCATTGAGGTATGACGTGACCGACTGCGCCAGCTTATCGAGCAACAGGTGCATGGCTTGCGGGTTGTCGTAGAGCATGGCTTTGGACTTGCGGAAGTCTTTCGATGAACCGCCTTCGACCATGTAGGTCGCCA
>NZ_JAMFRV010000689.1 GCF_026224925.1 Pseudomonas sp.
AGGCCACACCGTTCGCCAAAGTGACGCTGCAAATGATGCAAAACGCTGATCCCGCCCACCCTTCAGCCAAACCCGTGCCCTACGTCGGCATTCAGTACGTGACCATCCCCGAGTTTCAGGCGATCGGCACATCAGTGGGCAAGATATTCGCTGCAGCACTCACCGGACAAATGTCAGTTGAGCAAGCCCTGAGTTCAGCGCAATTGCTTACTGAGCGAGAAATGAAACGTGCGGGCTACCCCAAACAATAAAACTGCCACACGTTCACTGCCATCCATGGCCCTATTTTTCTAAAGACTGGATGAACACCACATGAAACGACTGGAAGGAAAGAGTGCGCTGATCACGGGTTCGGCTCGTGGCATCGGCCAAGTATTCGCCCAGGCTTACATCCGCGAAGGGGCCACGGTGGCCATCGCCGACATCGACTTTCAACGCGCGCAAGCGACAGCCAGCGAACTTGGCCCACATGCTTACGCGGTGAAAATGGACGTCACCGATCAAGCCTCCATTGATGCGGCAATTGCTGCTGTCACTGCAAAGATGGGTAAGCTCGACATATTGGTCAATAACGCCGCGCTGTTTGACCTGGCTCCGATCACCGACATCACCCGCGCCAGTTTCGAACGACTGTTTGCGATCAACGTGGCCGGCACCTTATTTACCCTACAAGCAGCCGCCAAACAGATGATCCGCCAAGGGCACGGCGGCAAAATCATCAATATGGCGAGCCAGGCCGGGCGCCGTGGTGAGCCCTTGGTTGCCGTCTACTGCGCGAGCAAGGCCGCTGTGATCAGCTTGACGCAATCGGCGGGATTGAACTTGATCAAACACGGGATCAACGTCAATGCAATTGCTCCGGGCGTTGTCGATGGAGAACACTGGGACGGCGTCGATGCGCTGTTCGCCAAATATGAAAACCGCCCCTTAGGCGAAAAAAAGAAACAGGTCGGCGAGGAAGTCCCCCTCGGTCGAATGGCCACTGCCGATGACCTGACAGGCATGGCGATATTCCTCGCCTCTTCAGACAGCGATTACATCGTTGCGCAGACCTACAACGTTGACGGGGGCAACTGGATGAGTTGATTGTGCGAATGGTCTAAAGCTAGCCGTTCGCACAGAGCAGCTCTGCTGCCCTTGCGGCGGCTGGTAAGTCGCTGCCTTCAAGGACAAAGCAGGTTAATTTTAAAGTTCCCTAGGTACCGACGCTTTAACCCGCAAGCTCAGCCCCTGATTAGGGTTGCTGACATCTATTGTATATCCCTCTGGGTTTTCATCGACGCTGTCGAGTTGCAAACGCCAATGCTGCTTCGATAGCGCTGGGTCCTCGAACTTGATTGAGATCGAGTCCATCGGCGCAAAGTCCGACAACCTGCGCTTTATTAGATTGAGCTCGTACGAGGAACCGTTTCCGTTACCGTAGTAAAAGTACACATAGGCCCCTGAACAAAGGGCCGTTTCCTGATAGGCACTGCCGGGGTAATAGAATCTCTGGCCGACTTGGAAAACATTATTGCTGTACCTGTCGACCACATGAGGCGCTTTCTTACCTTTGATCCAGCCAACATTGGACGGGCAGTCTATGTTGAGATTGCGCTCCTGGACAACGGCTGCCGCTTGAGCACGGCTTATAATGACGCCTTTGGTACTAAGTTCCTTAAGGTTCTGCGAGTAGATATCGGTGGGGCGTGCGCTCGGCAAACCGAGTGCTTTAAGCAGTGTCAGTCGGGGTTGCTCGAAATCCAGCCGGGAAGATGAATAATCTGGACAGTATCGGCCGGTGTAATTTTGTTTACGCCAAGACTGGTCGATGACCTGACGCCCGTCTGCGGCGAGTAACCGCATATGCAGGAGGTTTAGATCGCCGTTCAACTCAAGTGTTGCAAGGGCGTCTCCTTTTGCGGGAACAGATTCTAGCCACCGTTGAGTGCCGGTGTGGCTGAAAAAATAGTCGCGTCCTTCAACACGAAGAATCGGTATGCCCCACTCCAGCATGCCGTTTAGTTCCCCCGGCATAAATGCTTCGCCTAGAGGCTGAGAGGTGATGTACTTGATTTCAATGGGGCCCGCCAACGTCGCCAGCGGCTGGCCAACCTCAGTGAGTTCGTCCCTGCAAACAGGCCCTCGTTTAAAGACGACCTCGGCGAGGCGAGTACGCTCCTCGCTATTACCGCCCCTGTGGTCATACACCGTAAGTAAACCGACCATGCTGGCCGACAGCACACACACTAAAAGCCCAAAGGAACGATACCAACCACCATTGTTAAAGCTTGGGCGACTACCGTCCCTGATTTCGTGCGCACCTGCTGCTGCAACCATCAGAGCCAAGGCCATGATCCAGACCACCAAGCCCCAGCCATAGCCGTATAGCCCCGCTCCAACACCGAGACCTATATACGAAAACGCCGTGCTGAACGATAGCAATAGTGCCAGGATCGAGGGAATCATTGCGCTGCGCGACGTCACCAAACGCACGAAACTGAACAGGAAAAGTGGATTGGCGTACCAAGCGAACTGAAATCCCAGCGCCCCCAACCAGCCGATGCTTAGCAGGTAGTCGCCACGCATGACTTTATGTTGATCGAAATAAATGAACACGGGCAAAAATAGCGACACCAACCAGAGAGTCAGCGCAACGTGTGCAAGCGTTCTACTTGAAAGCACGCTGTTTGCCAACCGTAAACGGAGTGGTTGCTGCGCGACGCTTCCTTCATCATCAGGTACAGGCAGCTGCTCGCTATCCCCGAATAAACGATTGGCTTTTGCCTTCAGTGCGAAGGGAGTGATGAGACCCGCGTAAAACAACAGCAATGAAAGGCCACCGCGACCCGGCCCACCCCGCCAGAAAAACCCCAAGTACAAGCCAATAAATGCGGTACCCGCGACAATCCAATAGGTATAGACGGCAAAGTCTCTGGCGACGGGCGAGTCTTTCAGCGTGATTAACTTCTTCACCAGCGTAAGCACAAATACCAACAACGAACCGAGTAAAAAACCCCAAATGGCATAACGCACGATGAGGCTGAAACTAACCACAGCTAGCATGTGTCTTCCTTGTCTACGCGGTATCTTCCGATAATAGTGGCGAGCATACAGTTAAATGCGTAGAGGTCATCGCTAGTTCATTGCAAAGGACCCATTTTTTTACTGGCACAGCTTCGCGGTTTGCTTGCCGGCACCGCGGTGTCCACGCAATGGCATTTTCAATGCCGCTGTGGCGTTCACCTTTCCGATGGCGCTGGAAGAGATTGAGAAGCACATGAGGAAAGTGCTGTAAACGCGATGAGCGATCGGTCACTTCATCGGATGACAGCCAACTCCCAACAATAGCCAAGACGTGACCGGGAGTACCAGCCCCGGATGACCGCACCCCATATCAAGCCCCTATGCCCGGCGCTGTGCATAGGGACTGAGCCGCTCACGATCATTTACCCAGTTAGAAGGCAATACTCGCGGTCAAGTTGCCACCTACTCCACGGCTATCACCTCCACCCAGTACCTTTAAATCAGCGCCTAAGCTGACGGTGCCCAACGTCGCCGTCAGGTTCAGGCCCGCCTTATAAATATTGCGCGATTCGAATGCTGAACTCTGTTCGATACCCACGCCATAAATAGAGCCCTTGCTGGTGACACCGGGCTCATTCAAAGCGCGCTCATAACCCACATTCAACGCTGGGGTCAGACTCCAGGCGCCAAGCGGCTGGGATTCAAAAGTCACGTTCAAATCTGTCACCAAGCGGGTCAAGGTTTGGCTTGAACTGTCCACCTCCAGCGCTAGCTCACTGCCTTTTTCCTGAAACCCATCAAGTTTAAGGTGCGTCACTCGCACACCGATCTCGGGTTCGATGCGCATTGGCCCCTTGATCGCCAAATAGCCCAGGCTGGTCTTGGCGCTGTAAACCATTCCTTGAGTATCGCCTTTGGCCGATCCTAAATTGCCTCCTAGATCGCGTTTACTGTCGTAGTCCACGTAACCCGCGCTGGCCTGGATAGCAACGTAGGGCCCGAATTCCAAATCAACAAACCCATGTCTGCCGCCGATGTTGACGAAGGTGCTGTCAGTTTTGACGGTGCCTCCTGCCGAGCTTATCGATCCATTGTTGTAGCCAAACTCCCCATGCGCGCTGGTTTGCGCATCGAAACGATGGACGCCACCGACCAGTGTGCCGACAGAATGTTCGCCGCTGCTGGCCGCATGGTTTGAGCCCTCCGTGCCGAGGTAACCCGCCAAGGCGCTCATCCACATTGTCGACTGACCCGCCCGCAAGCTATTGCCGACACTATAGGACCGGATTGCGTCGTCGATCATCGCCGGTTGGCGCAGCAGATAACTCGCCGCGTCGGCATGCACTTGCCCGCCGACCTGTGTTTCGACACCGCCCAAGGTTCCGGCATCGATGGCCGATTGCAGGTAATAGTTGTAGGCGGTGTAGCGGCCCGACAGCGCGGTGTCTTGCAATGCATTGAGCAAACCGGCTCCGGCGGCAGCATTGCCACGCAAAAATTGTTCATCGGGCAGCAATGCGTAACGAACCAGCTTCCCGCGCAGCACGTAAATAGTGGCTTGATCCAGGCCCAGTCCTTCTTTGAGGTAGTTATCCATGGTGCCGTAGCTGGCTGCCACTTGATCGAGCCCCGCCTGTAAGTAACTGGCATCGACGCCGAGCAGCGGCTCGTAAATCGCAGCCAATTCGGGTGATACGTGGTTTAGCTGCGCCAACGTCGCCGCTACGCGCTCAGCGGTATAAATGTTCGTCGCCAAGTAGTCGCTCATTACCGTAGCCGGGTCCACCCCGGCTAAGGTCTGCAGCACAGCCGCAGTCCAACCCGTACGGTCCTTGCCCGCAGTGCAATGGAAGAGTGCGGCATCACCGCTACCGGCCAACTCACGGAATAATTGTCCAAAACTCGAACGCACCCCGTTATCGGTAACAAACGAGCGGTTCATGTCCTGCATCAAACTCACTGCACCTGCCGCGGAGGTAGGCATAAAGCCTTCACTGTTTGCTGTCCCGAGAATGTTGATGTGGGTGTATAGGCTGCCTGCAGGCAATGTGTCCGGTGTATCGGCTATTTCTCCGGGCGTACGTAAGTCAAAGACATTGCTGATATTTAGCGCATTGAGCACCGCAAGGTCAGTGCCGGCAGGTGTCAGTGCATTGGAGCGATAAAATACCCCGCCGCGCAATGTGCCACCGTTGCTGGTGGCATACGCTGTTGAGGTGCCAGCAACGTCACGGAAATTGTCTATCGAGCTTAAGCTGGGAGTATTCAAAAGACTGTCGCCTGCAAGAGCACTGGCGGTTTGCAGACAAAAAATGGAAGAGAAACACACTTTCTGGAAATATTTCAAGGTAATGCCTTGGTGTTATTAGAATGAACGACAAGTGTGGATTATCATTACTGCAGATATATTTCTTAAACAAAGAAAATATTAATGTTTAATTTTAAACATTAATTATCGAAACTTAACGATACAATTTTAATGCATGTATTTAAAGTAATCTCAGTGATTACCCATAAGTCGAAACACTGTAAGGCGGTGGGCTCTGAAACAGCAGGCACGCCCCAAATAAACTCATTTTCATGATCCCCGTCAGCAGTCAGTGATACGTTACAGCGAGACATCACAGGAGACTCTGCAATGAAAATTCCAACGTGCATCGCCGCCGTCAGTCTGTTCACTGCAATATTGGCATCAACATCAGTTTTTGCGGCAGACGCCAACGAAGCTGAACTCAACGCTGCGGCTGTCGATCTCGGGCATCGCTACGATGCCAGCTATGCCGCCAAAGACCCGTCAGCGATGGCCGCACTCTATGCCACAGACGGTATATTGGTCTCGCCTTCAGGTCCCATCGTTCGCGGTCGAACTGAACTGCACGACTATTACGTGAAGCGCTTTGCCTCGGGCGCTCAAGGCCATGCAATTACCGTGAAAGAAGTGCACGTGAAGGGGGATGGCGGATATGGGATAGCTGACTTTTCCGTCACCGTGCCAGGCAAGAAAGGTGCACTTCATAAAGAGAGTGGCAAAATCGTTGCGATCTATCAGCATGACGCAGACGGTTGGCATCTGAGTTTGGTGCAGCCCAGTGTCCCAGCAGGCAAGCACGCTTGAGATAGATCAAGTACAAAGCGCGCTCCCGGCTTACCGGCATGCGCGCCGCTGGCCTCGCCGCAAGGTGTCATCAAGCGCTTTCAGTACGTCGTTTTTGATTAACGAGTTGAGCGTCGTTGCTGCCAGGCAGCGCCCAAACCGCTCAAGCAAATAATGGCAATACCCAGTTGCGCCGTGAGTGAGGGCGCATGGGAGAACACGATAAAACCCAGCAACCCGGCAAAAACAATCTGGCAATAACTAAACGGCGCCAGCAACGCAGGGGCGGCGAATCGAAACGCCTGGGTCAGCAATAGGTGCGCAACCATCCCGCAGGCTCCGAGCGCGAGCATGAATGGCAAGTGCTTAAGCTCCGGTGTTTGCCAGAAAAACGGTACAAGCGCGCTCATCAACAGCGTATTGAACAATCCCGCGAAGAAATTGCTAGTGGTTGGAGAGTCATGCGCGCTGACCATGCGGGTCAGTAACTGATAGAACGCAAAACACGTCGCTGAACCTAACGGCAAAAAGACCGCCGGGGTAAAGAGCTCGCCTCCTGGGTGCACGATAATGACGACCCCGATAAAGCCCACCAGCACCGCGACCCATTGGGCGCGACTAACGCGCTCACCCAGCAAGGGTACCGACAGGGCTGTGACCAGTAACGGCGCAAGGAAGTTGACCGCAGTAGCTTCTGCCAGGGGAATGAACATCAAACCGGTGGTAAACAAAAGGCTGGTTCCCAGCAAGCAAGTGGCACGCAACGCCTGCAAACCCGGGCGTTTGGTACGAAGAACCCGCAGCCCGGCCGAGGGCATGAAAATGCACGCCATCAAAAACGTGTGGATCAGGTATCGCACCCAGACCACCATGATGATTGGGTAAAAACCGGACAAATATTTGGACAACGTGTCATGGGTAGAAAATAGAAGCGTCGCCAATACGATAACGGCAATGCCCTTCAGCGGCTGGTTAACGCCGGACAACGGCGTACTGACGTTCCCCATCAGGCTTTGCTAGCCACGTTAATACTTGCTCCAGCGTCGCACCCTTCGCAACGTATTTTCATGCCGGCTTCGTGTCGTTGTTTTTCATCCATTACAGAATCCTTTTTATCTATTTAACCCAAGCTGTTCGACCACTGCACGTTCCCTATCCCCCGGAACATAACTTGCATCTTGCCATTGCTTGCCGTCTTTTATGTGAGGTTTTTACCCATGCGCCATTTGGATACCGAGACATTGGCCGCGTTCGTTGCAGTCATCGACAACGGTGGCTTTACCGCCGCCGGTGCCCGTATCGGAAAAACCCAAGCGGCCGTCAGTCTAATGCTCGGGCGACTGGAAAGTCGCGTGGGACGCAAGTTGATCGAACGTTCGCGACGCGGGGTGAAACTCACTGAGTATGGAGAACAACTGATCGGTTACGCCCGGCGCATCCAAATCCTCGAAGATGAAGCGTTCTTGGCGCTGCAAGGCGAAACCGAAGCCCTGCGAATCCGCATCGGGATGCCAGATGATTATCTCGAAAGCATCGGCTGTGTCCTGACGCAGGGCTTTAACGTGCGTCACCCACAGCTCCAAGTGGAAATTATCTGCGACTTCTCCAGCCGTCTAGAAACCATGCTCGCCAACGGCAGTATCGACCTTGCCATCGTTACCCGCGCTGACGGTCGAGAGAACGGCGACCTGCTGCGCAGCGAAGCACAGTTATGGTGCGCTGCGCCCGGCCATTACCCGGAACGGAGCAGCGTGCTGCCACTGTCATTGTTCGCCGACAGCTGCCGCGCGCGTCCACGAATTCTAGAGGCATTGGACAACGCCAACCAACCGTGGCGAGTGGTCAGTTCATCGTCACACCTGCCCGGCGTGCTGTATCCCGTTCGCTCCGGCACGGCGGTTACGGTGTTGCCCGCCTCAGTAATACCTGCCGGTTGGCGCATCCTCAACGGTTGCGAAAAGTTACCTGCCCTGCCCGCTCTGGACTTAGCCCTTGTTGTCGCACAGAACGCGCACCTCAGCGCGCGGCGCCTGGCGCAGTTTGTTCGCGAACATTTCCAGCAAGGCATCGAGGCGTGCGCCGTCAGCGCTTGAGCATTTGTTTAGCGGCGCCGGCATAGGCTTGACGTAGGGTCTCGAACGCCGTTTGGTCATGGGCGAACGTCAGATAAATTCGGCCATAAGCGAACGGCATGCTCATCACACCCTGTTTGCGCAGGGCTACGTGCAGGTCAAGCGTCCATTGGTTGTCGGCAATGTGGCTGGCCTCAGCATAATCACGTGGCGCTGTAGGGCTGTTCCATAAAGTGAATACCGTGCCATATCCGCTGGTGCTGATGTGCGCGCCCTGTGCCGCAAAAGCCTGGCCGATGTCTTCTCGTAGCTGATCGCCGCGAGCCAACAGGCCCGGATAATCGCATTTCTCAAGCCGAGTCAACGACGCCAGCACCGCCGCGCATGCCGGTGGCGCGCCGCTGTAGGTGCCTGCGCGGACGATTCGGCCCCGCTCAAACAAGTTCATTATTTCTGGCTTGCCCACCAGCGCCGCCACAGGCACTCCACTGCCTATTGCTTTACCCAGTGTTGCCAAGTCCGGGTCCGCGCCGAGCAAAGTACCGCTCAGGCCGCAGTGCAGGCGAAAGCCCATGAGCACTTCATCAAGAACCACCAGGGCGCCATGTTGATGCGCCAGATCGCTCAACGCCTTGAGGTAACCGGGCGCCGGAACTACACAACCGGCGTTGGCCAATACAGGTTCAATAACGATGGCTGCAATGTCCGTGTGTTCCCGAAACAGCTGTTCGGCGTCTGCCAAGTCGTTGTACCGCAGCAGCAAGATCCCGTCACGATGCGGTCGGACGCCGCCGGCCATCTCGGCGGCGCCGCTGCCGGCGTTGCCGAAGGCGACCTGGTCGTACCACCCGTCATAGCCTGCAGCGAATTTGACGATCAACTGGCGCCCCGTCGCTACCCTTGCGGTACGGCAGGCCAAGTGCACTGCTTCGCTGCCGGTATTAAGGAAAATCACCTTGCTCAGTTCGCCGGTAAACCGCGCCAACATAGCGGCGGCCGCCTCTTCCGCTTCATGGGCGAACGACGGCATAGGTCCGTTGCGCAATGCGATACACGTTGCATCTACAACCGCCGTGTCTGCATGACCGAGCATGCTCGCGCCAAAACCCAAGGCCGTATCGACATAGCGTGCGCCCTGCATATCCCACAAGTACGGGCCCTGAGAGCGCAGCACTTGGAAAGACTTGCCGTCAATTTTTGGCAAGGCTCGGCCAGCGCTGGAAATTCCACCGATAAGATGTGTCATGTGTGTTCTCAATCAAAAAGTGGAGTTCAGTAACCCATGATCCGTGGCAGCCACTGGGTCAGGCCGGGAAAGGCGATCAGCAGGCCGATGGCTACGGCGGTGGCGCCCCAGAAGGGAATCAGGCGCCGCGAAACCGAACCAATGTCGACGCGCCCGACGTTGCACACGACAAAAATGTTGGTGCCAATCGGCGGCGTAAACAGGCCCCAGCCCAGGGTCATGGTGAAAATCAAACCGATTTGATAGGGCTCGAAACCGGCCGCCTTGGCCACCGGCACCAGGATCGGCGCGAGGATGATCATCGCCGGGCCGAGGTCAAGCCAGAAGCCAACCACCTTCAGCACCAGCACGACCAACAGGATGGTCGCGATGGGTCCGGCATGAATGCCGACGATCCACGACGCCACGGTGTGCGGCACCAACTCGAAGGTGAGGATCCAGCCAAACGGCATCGCCACTGCCATGATGATCATCACCGAGCCGGTGATGATCACTGACTCGGTCATCGCCGGGAACAGGTCGCGCCAGCTCAATTGGCGATAGACCACTGTGCCAACAAACAGCGCATACAGCACCGACAGCGAAGCCGCTTCCGTGGCTGTAGCAAAACCACTGGCAATCGAACCCAGCACCATAATCGGCATCAGCAAGGCTGGCGACGCACCCCATAGATCGCGCAGCAGGTCACGCAGAACAAAGGGCTCCTCGCTTTTAGGGAAGCGCTCCTTCAGCCCGATCAAGTAAGCCGTGATCATGAACGTCGCCGCCAACATCACGCCCGGCAACACGCCGGCCATGAACAAACCGCCGATGGAGGTGTTGGTCAATACGCCGTACATGATCAGGATCACGCTGGGCGGCACGATGATACCCAAGGTGCCAGAGGCTGCCGTCACCGCTGCGGCGAAAGCCCGTGGGTAGCCGCGGGCTTCCATGACCGGAATCATCACCTTGGCCACTGTGCCAGTGTCGGCAGTGGCCGAGCCGGTCAGGCCGCCATAAACGAACGCTGTCGCCACGTTGACCAGCCCCAAGCCCCCACGCAGGCGGCCGAAGCAATGCTCGGCGATGCGCATGATGCGTAAGGTCAGGCCACCACGGTTCATCAGCTCACCGGCCAACAGGAACAGAGGAATCGAGGCCAAGGTCGATGAGTCGGCGCCGCGTATGGTTTGTTGCGCCAGCCACGCGATTGGCAGGTGCAAATCGCCAAACACCAGTGCTGCGATGCTGCCGCCCGCCATGGCCCAAACAACCGGCAAGCCGGCCATCAACAGAATGAAGAATGCGAGGACCAGAATCAGTACGGTCACTTGACCTGCTCCCGGCGGGTGTACAGACGGCCCAGACGCACCAGCGCGATGATCGCCAGCATGCTTGCCGCGCTAATCAGTGCCAGGGTGGTCAATCCCGCCGGCCAGCGCAGTACCGGGGTTGGCGTCCAACCGGAACGCATCAAGACCGCGCTGGCGCTGTACAGCAACCAACCGCTGATCACCAACAGCGCAACACTGGCCAACGCATCTAGCGCAGCCCGCGCCGGTGCGGGCAACATCGACACCAGCCCGAGGAAACGAACGTTTTCATCGCGCAGTTCCGCCAGCACGGTGCCAATGAACGTCACCCAGATGAAGGCCAACGTCGCGATCTCGAACGACCACTCAAAGCCATGCAGGTTGAAGTAACGGGAGAACACGCCAGCCAGGGTCGCAAGCAAGGTGATCATGAACATCACGACCCCCACCACGGCTAACAGCCGCTCGGGCCGCGAGCGTAATCGTTGGTCAAGGTGCAGGGTCTCAGACATGGGTTATTTACCCTGTATGTCTTGGCGCAGTTTGGCGACAAACTCGACGCCCCAGGTTTTGCCGAACTGGTCGTACACAGGGCCGCTCATGGCGCGGAAGGCAGTCGGGTCGACTTCGTTGAACTTGACGCCTTTGCCTTGCATTTCTTTCTGAATTTTCGCGTACACGGCGTCAAGCTGCGAGCGATACCAGACAGTGGTGTCGGCGACGGCCTTGGTCAATACCGCACGTTCCTGTTCACTAAGTGCCTCGTACTTGTCCTTGTTCATGAACCAGAAGTTAGCCGACCAGACGTAGTTGGACAGGGAGACATACTTGGCGACTTCGTACCATTTCTGGTCGTAGAAATCTCGCAGCTCGGGTTCTACACCGTCTACAACGCCAGATTGCAGTGAGGTGTAGACCTCTCCGAACGGGATGGATTGGCCCAGCGCGCCAAGTTGCTTAATGGTCGCCAGAATCACCGGGTTAGGTGGCGTGCGAATTTTCAGTCCCGCCAAGTCGGCTGGCTTGATCACGGGATGTTTGCTGTTGGCGAATTGACGGAAGCCAGAGTCCAGAGCCGCGAGCATGACGAAGCCGTGATCCTGGCCCATGGTCAGGAACTGCTTGCCCGCCGGGCTATCGAGGTACGCATGCACTGCGGCGCCGTCTTTAAACAGAAACGGCAGTGACAACGCGTTGAGTCGTGGGTCGATGCCATCGGCCGATCCACCCAGACCGATATCAATCGCGCCGGCGCCTACGGAGTCGACGATCGGTGCTTCATCGCCCAGTTGGCCGTCCGGATAAAGCTGCACATTCAGCTCACCCCCAGTGTCTTTGCTGACCTGAGCGGCGAAGCGCACCATTGCCTGGTTGATCAGGCTGTCGGTGCTGGACGCATGGGCCAAGCGCAAGGTTTCGGCAGCAGTAGCGCTACCCATCGAAGAGATAAGCACCACTGCGAGCAGGCTCGACAACAAACGGGAAGCAGGGAACGCTTGCAGGAAGGACATAACCAATACCTCGTGGATTACTGTTGCTAGATTTATCCGTTTTACGAGGCGACGGGTCAACAAAAGCATAGAGTTTGGCGATTAAGATGTTTAATGCAGGTATACATTTTTTTATCGGCGACCTCTGAGGAGCCCAACACTGATGCTAAGTAGGCTTGAACCGCCGTCTTGATTAGTGGCGATAGAACGACCACGTGGCGGGTGGTCACAATCGAGCAGCACAAAAGCTCTTGTTATTTACGTAACATTTACTAAAACATCGTCGGATGTAAATCCACATCGATACCTGCAAAACTTCGCATCTGTCCCTGAAACTAACAAAGATTTCACCACCTGCCTGATACGCTTATATTATAATTAGCTAAACCCTTACCATGCCGATTAATGGAGTACCCCATGTCAAAACTCGCAGAATTCCGCCAGCTCGAACGCCTCTTGGCTGAACAGCTCCAAGCTCTGGAAGCCATGAAAAGCGACAAAGGCCTCGAAGCGGAGATTGAATTTGAAGGCAAACTGCGCACTCTCCTCGGCGAATACAGTAAAAGCCTGAGGGACGTCGTAGCAATCCTCGACCCACACCCTACCGTTAAGGGCGTGAAGACTGGCGCAACCTCGGAGAAAGTTACGCGCCGTGCTCGTACGCTGAAGGTATACAACAACCCGCTCACCGGTGAGTCCATCGAAACTAAGGGCGGCAACCACAAGCTTTTGAAAGCTTGGAAAAGCGAGCATGGCTCGGATAAAGTTGAATCGTGGCTTAAGCGCTAATAGCTGTCTGCCACAAGTAGACCGTGCCATTCACACCGTGATCAGTCGCTCATATCCCGCGTCGAATGCTTAATAGCATCGACACGGACAAGCGTCTCCTCACGTTCGATGGCGCGAAACTACAGATGGCTGGCCTGTAATACTTTTTTTACGGCTTCCTACGACATCCACACCTAGTCGCAAGTCATCACCTGCTGACGTTGCGTTATCCACACTTGCGGCCTTGTACCGGATAACCTGGATCGGTGTAGCCGTGCTTTGAGGTATGACCCGGCACAACCAGGCTATCGACTAGTTTCTCGTCCGCTGCGTCGAGTTGCAGGCTGAGTGCATCTATATAGCTGTCCCACTGGGCTTCAGTTCTAGGACCGGCAATGGTAGCGCTGATCAATTTGTTTTTCAGCACCCAGGCCAGTGCAAATGCGATCGAAGTAGTTCCTCGTTCGGCTGCATGCCGGGCAATTGTTTGTGCAATCTCTAGCGACTCCGGACGCCATTCGGTTTGCTGCAAGCGTTTGTCACCGCGACCCGCTCGGGAGTCGGCGGGTGCAGGAGTGTCGATACCGTACTTGCCGCTCAAAACACCGCGCGCCAATGGGCTGTAAGAAACCACCCCCAGACCGTATTGCTCGGCGGCGGGAAGTTGCTCAACCTCGGCGCTGCGATCAACGATGTTGTAGAGCGGCTCACTGGCAACCGGACGTTCAATGCCCAACTGATCGGCGATTCGGACCATCTCGGCGATACGCCAGCCATGGAAGTTGGAGACGCCGTAATAGCGGATCTTGCCTTGCCGGATCAGGTCGTCAACGGCCCGTATGCCCTCTTCCATCGGCGCGTCAGTCAACGCCCGGTGAAAATACAGAACATCAATGTAGTCAGTGCCCAACCGTTTTAGGCTCGCTTCAACCGATTGAATGATCCACTTGCGCGACTGGCCCTGCTCATTTGGACCTTGAGTGGTGGGTGTCGGGTAGCCGAACTTGGTAGCTACCACCCAGCTGTCGCGCCGATCAGCGATGGAACGACCCACGACCTCTTCAGATTTACCCGAGTGGTAAGCGTCGGCGGTATCGATGAAGTTGACGCCCTGCTCGAAAGCTTTATCGATGATGCGCTTGGACGTGGGCTCATCGGTTTCACCGCCAAACATCATTGCGCCTAAACACAGTGGCGACACCTTCAGGGCACTGCGACCCAGGTAACGATAATTCATAAATGATCCTCTTTAAGGTCTGGGAAATTCATTAACCGCCATCCTAGAGGCAAATTTATTATTGAATAAGACCAAAACAAAGGATGCAGTTATGAGGCTGGCTCATATATACAACAGCCTGCTGTCACCTAGCTAATCCGGTGCCCGTGTAACGCAGCGCTTCGACTACCAACGCCAACGCGCGGGAGGATTGTCGGCGGCTCGGGTAGTAAAGGTGCAGCCCCGGAAACGTCGGGTACCACTCTTCCATCACCCAGCACAGCCGTCCGGCAGCAACGTACGGTTCGGCTAGGTCATGGGGGATATAGGCAACGCCACAACCTGCCAATGCCGCCTCAAGCATTTGATACGAGCTGTTTAGGGTAACTTGGCCTTCAACACGCACCTGTATTTCGTTTTTGCCGTTCGCCAACTCCCAGGCATAACATCCACCATGGGTTGGTAAACGAAGATTGATGCAATTGTGTTCGGCCAAATCCTCTGGCGTAAGAGGTGGCCGGCGATCTTCAAAATAGGACGGGGCTGCAACAATCGCCATCTGCATATCAGGTGCAATGCGCACCGCAATCATGTCCTTGGCCACCTGGTCACCGAGGCGCACGCCGATGTCATAGCGCTCGGCCACAATGTCTGTCAGCCCGTACTCGGTCATGATCTCGATTTTAATGTCTGGGTATTCCCGCAACAGCTTCGACAGCCGTGGCCACAAAATCGAGCTGGCGACGTAATCGGTGGCAGTGATGCGGATAGTGCCCCGAGGTTTGTCGCGCAGCTCCAGCACCTCTGCCAGATCAGCGTCGATCTCTTCAAACCGTGGGGCGAGGTTGATAAACAAACGCTCGCCGGCCTCGGTAGGCGAAACACTGCGGGTCGTACGCGTCAGAAGGCGCACCCCCAAGCGCGTTTCAAGCGCCCTGATGGTATGGCTTAACGCCGACTGAGAAACGCCGAGTTGCGCGGCTGCACGGGTAAAGCTTCGTTCCCGGGCAACGGCGATGAACGCCAGCAGATCGTTGTAATTGTCCCGAGCCATTCATGAGCACCCATCACCTATTCGCCCGATTACACCATGAAACGTTTATGGCGGCGCTTCATTCTCCGGTTCGTGCGGCTTTAAACGCATTAATGAACCCTGTTCATAACGCCATCCTGCTTATTGATCTTAATCAATTCGGTGCATTTACCTACTATGGCGCTGCTGACCAATAGGGTTTAATTGATGAAATTACTAGCCGCCACATTCGCAACGCTATTCTTTGCTGCCGCGGCAGAGAGCAATCAGGACAAAGCCAAACCGGACTCCAAACCTTCGGTCGACATACAGGAAGTCACTCCGCAGCTGTACGCCTATACGGCTGATCTGTTATTCGGCGAGGTCTGGAAACGCAATGAGTTGTCTCCCCGCGACCGCAGTCTGATCACCATTGCTGCACTGGTGGCCACCGGGCAAACCGCCCAAATGCCGGGGCACTTCAAACTTGGCCCGGACAACGGGCTGAAGCCCAGCGAAATCAGCGCAATAATTACCCACCTTGCGTTCTATGCCGGTTGGCCTAACGCAATGTCGGCCGCAGGTGTTGCCAAGACCGTATTTACCGAGCGGGGGTTTACTTGCGAACAGATACTGCCAACGCCATCAGAGCCGTTGACGCTGGAGCCGGTAAGCGAAGGCAAACGCCGGGCGCTGGTGGACGCTTCAGTGGGGGCAGTAGCCCCGGGCCTTGCGCACTTCACTAATGACATCTTGTTCAATGATCTTTGGCGGCGAACCGACCTGGCATCCAGAGATCGCAGCCTGATAACCGTGGCCGCACTCATCGCGCAAAATCAGGTGGCGCAACTCCCATTCCACCTGAACCGGGCCATGGATAATGGCTTGACCCAAACCCAGGCCGCAGAGGTCGTCACCCACCTGGCGTTTTACGTCGGATGGCCGAAAGCTATGTCAGCCGTTCCTGTCCTGAAAGACGTGTTCGAGTCTCGAGTGAGTAAGGGCTGATTACCTGAACCTACGATCATCGCCCCCTAAGAAGTCATCGCGCAGATCGCAACGATTCAACGCTCCGAACTCGACCACTCTCGCACCGCCTGTACAAATATTCGCAGCGCCATCGGCGGATGGCGATTAGCTGGG
>NZ_JAMFRV010000690.1 GCF_026224925.1 Pseudomonas sp.
AGCAGCTTTCTGGCGACGGCGATGAGGGCGACCTTTGAAGGTTTTCCGGCCTCTTTCAGCTTGGCGTAGAATGTTTTCAGGTCTGGGTGATGTCGTGCTGCAGACAGAGCAGCCATGTACAGCGAGGTTTTGAGGGTAGTGCGCCCGCCTTGGGTAAAGCGTCTGCCACGACTGATCCCTGAGTCGCGATTGACAGGGGCGAGCCCAGCCAGCGCGGCGACCTGCCGGCGGCCAAGGGTGCCCAGTTCGGGCATTTGGGTGATCAGTGCGGCAGCTGTTTCTGCGCCCACGCCTTTGACCTTTTGGTAGGCATCAGACAGTGCTTTCCATGAAGGGTGATTGGCGATCATTTTGGTGATCTTGGTCGCAATTGCGTCGCTTTCCTTCCTGAGAAAGGCGACATGCCTGGCGATGCTTTTGCGTGTTTGATCATCGATATGGTCGGGGTTGGCGCGCTGTTTTTCCATGGCTTCCATGGTGATGAGCTGGCGGCGACGCACCATCAGCGCGGTCAGGGCATTGCGTGCAACATCGGGTTTGTGGCGGTTTTCCGGGCGTATTGCTTCGCCATACTGCGCCAGCATGGCCGCATCGGTCTTGTCCGTCTTGGCCAGGGTGCCCAATGCTCCGGCAAATCTGCGGGCCTGGCGGGGGTTCACGACCGCAACGGCAAACCCTGCATCGGCCAGCGTGTCTGCGCACAGCCGTTCGTATCCGCCAGTCGCTTCCATGATGACCAGGACAGAGGTGGTGTCGCCCAGATCTTCGAGCAGTTTTTGCAAGGCAGCAGGGGTGTATGCGATCCGCCAACTGCGCTTTTTGGGCAGCAGGTGGATATCAAGATGCGCTTTGGAAACATCGATGCCGACAAAGCGGTTGGCCGGTGGTAATGTGGTCATCGGACCCATCCTCGTTAACGGGCTCGATTGCCTAGATCGGCCCCGTCGATTGTTCGGGTTCACTACAACAGCGACCAGGGCCCTGGCTGTCGATCGGTCACGGCATCACTGCCTGACCACAGGCTCAACGGGCATACTGATCGCGCCGGTGTGGGATGGCCGTCCCACACCGGCACTCCAGTTTCTCAACGAGTTTTGGAGTTAGTGCAAACTAACGAGGCTCAGGACGAACGGATCTTGTTATTTTGGCCTTAAGTTCGCGCCTATGGGCCATTGCCCTTGCATCCCGTTACCGTCTTGCTTCGCGCGCTATTCAGGCCTTCTCGTCGAATTGGTCACTGGCATGGCGTCAGGATTGAACGGTCTGCGTGCGCCACAGGATAAACGTCGAATGCTTCGGCCCCTGGACGATCAACGGCGACACGCCGCCCGTCGCTCCGCCTTTCGAACTTCCGAGCGAGCGAGGATTGGCCAGGCGGGTTGCAACGGTTCGGAGTTTGATCGCATAATCGTGCTGGTAGCAATTTTGTAATTGCGTTTACAAATGACCCATTTTGGAGGTTAGCTGCCTTTCCCGCTTGGAGCGTCCCGAGCGGATTTGCGCAAACTTGCAAACAGGAAAAGCAAGATAAAGCCAATCGTCGCTATTGCTGCAGCCAGATTGACTGGGCGACCAATCGAATATTGGACATTTATCTTAAATGGCCAAAATAATTGCGAAGCCGCCAATGCGACGAGCGGAATGAAAACAACGCCGCGGAAGCGGACGCTCCACTCAAATCTGATCGCCGCGTATAAACATGCCCACAGGACAAGTCTGAAGGCACTGCTGAATATGTCGACCATGCGGGCACCATACTTCGACTAATAAATAAGGGCATCGCGAGACAATGCCTTCAACTCCTAATGTCCGCAACTGGGCGTTAGCTGCCACTTCAAACCAATGCCCGCAATCATTCGCCTGCCTTAGAAAGGCGGAACCCAACATTGAACCAGCAGGGCCGCTCGGTCATGGTAAGCGCGAAACCGGAAGCGGACCGTGAGCGACACCATTACCGCCCACATTGAGCAATTGCCCGCCCAGGCCGTGCCCGGTGTGGAATCTTGCCCGCCACCCGTCCCATTCTGGCGGGCCAGTTTCGTCGTGATGATCGGCATCGTCGCCTCGACCTTGGCGCAGGACAAGTTGCTCGCGCGGATCCCGCTGCGCAACCTGTTGAAGAACGACCTGCATCTCGATCGCACCGGGATGGCAATCTTCCTGTTTGCCGCAGGGTTTGCCTGGTATCTGAAACCGCTGTTTGGCGCGGTGATCGATGCATTTCCGATGTTCGGGTCGCGGCGGCGGTCCTACATGATCGTCGGCTCGGTGCTGGCGGCGCTCGGCTGGGCGGTTACCGGTGTCGGGTCGAACGCGTACGTGTCCCTGCTGGTGGCGATGATGCTGACATCATGCGCGATGGTGCTCGTCAGCTGTGCCACCGGCGGCCTGCTGGTCGAAACCGCGCAGGCTAGCGGCACAGCGGGCAAGTTGGCGGGAATACGCCAGGTTGCCAATTCGGCGTGCTTCATCGTTGGCGCACCGGTGTCGGGCTATCTGGCCGGGGTAGCTTTCGGGTGGACGGCGCTCGCCTGCGCGCTGATTGCGGCATCGCTGGTGCCGGTTGCGATCCTGTTCCTGCGCGAGCCGCATTTGCCGCCGCAACCGCTGTCGGCGCTGGGCGATCAATTGCGCGCGATCGGGCGGGCGCGGCCGGTGTGGGCCGCCGGCGCGATCATACTGATGTTCTTCATCGCGCCGGGCACCGAAAGCGCGCTGTTTTACCGGCAGCAGAACGACCTGCACATGACCACCGGCGCGCAAGGATGGATCGTGTTCGCGGCTTACGCGACCGGGATCGTGACCGCGCTGTGCTATACCCGCCTGTGCCGCCGCTTTACGCTGCGCTCGCTCCTGCTGATCGGCATCGGTGCCAACGCATGTACGCAGTCGCTCTATCTGTTCTACAACAGCATTCCGGCAGCTTTCGCGATCGAGGCGATCAATGGCGCCGGCTTCGCGCTCGCCGAACTGGCGTTTATGGACATGTCGGCGCGCGCGACCCCGCGCGGCAGCGAAAGCCTGGGGTATGCGCTGATGATCAGCGTGCGCACATTCGCGCTGTTTGGCACCGATATCATCGGCGCCAATCTGCTAGATCACCATGGCTGGCATTTCGACGGGCTGGTGCTGGTCAACACCGCAACATCGCTACTGGCGCTGCCGCTTGTGTTCCTGCTGCC
>NZ_JAMFRV010000691.1 GCF_026224925.1 Pseudomonas sp.
CATTGGTTATAGAGGACGATGAGGTTACTGCAAATGCCATCGTAAAAGCGCTTAAGTCCCACAAACGTCAGTTTTGATGATCAGCGCGTTGTGTCGGATGTTGATGAGCGGGTGCGCGCCTGGAAGTGTTGCTGAGACGCCCAACGGCTGGGATGAGTGAACGTCGATGCATCTGTTTTTGCAGGGTTGTTTGACGTAAAGGATGAGCCGGGCCTGGTGACCGCCCAGGGCTAACCGCGGGTTGACCCTTGGGCGGCGAGCGTCCAAGAGTCGTCCATAGGCCCAAGATGCGTTATTTCAGACACCGCAGACGATAGACCCCGCCCTCTGCCTCAATGCCATGGGTGTCATGGGTAAAGCCCGGAAACGACAGGTCGAAACTTTCCAGGGCTTTCAGGTAAGCCAGAAAAGGCCCATCGGCCGCGCCGATGTTTTCCCCTGGCATCAGCAGGGGGATGCCAGGTGGGTAGGGCACGATGCCGGTGGCGACCAAACGGCCAGCCGCTTCGTCGAGGGTGACCAGTTCGGCTTCATCTTTCACCAGCTTTTCATACGCCTCGACCGGGGTGAGCTGCGCCTCAGGCAATATGCCAAAGGCCTTGGCCATGGTCGCGGTGGTTTTATGGTCCTTCATGGCAGTGAATATCTGTTCGGCCAGGTCTTTGAGGCCCATGCCTGCATAGCGCTGCTGATGGCTTTGTACCAGATCGGGCAAACACAGCTCCAATTCCAGGTTGGCGTCAAAGTCGCGCTTGAAGTCCAGCAATGTATTGACCAGCGTGCCCCATTTGCCTTTGGTGATGCCGATGGAAAACAGAAACAGAATGGTGAAATCGGTGGTTTTCTCCACCACGATGCCCAGTCGATCCAGGTAAGCACTCAAGACGCAGGCGGGGATGCCAAAATCCAGCAGTTGCCCGTCGTCACCCATACCAGGGCTGAGCACTGAGACCTTGATCGGGTCCAACATGCAGTAGCCGTCTTCGATATCGCCGAAGCCGTGCCAGATCTCATTGGGGTGGAGAACCCAGCAATAGGGTTCTGTCTTGAGGAACCCAGGGTCTACTTCATGGAACGGCACGTGCCCTGCGCCGACTTTTACCGTAGGCGGCTGCCAGCAGGTGAAGAACCACTCGTTGTCGGTGGACATTTCGCTGTGCATCCGCGAAATAACCTGCCTGAAGGCAACGGCTTCCTCGATGGATTCGTTGGTCAGAATCTGGCCGCTAGGGGCTTCCATCATTGCCGAGCTGACATCGCACGAGGCCATGATTGCGTAGTTGGGTGACGTCGAGGCGTGCATCATGAACGACTCGTTGAATCGCCCGTGGGGTATGGCTTTGCGACCATTGCGCACATGGATCATTGACGCTTGCGACAGGGCAGCCAGCAACTTGTGGGTAGACTGCGTCGAGAAAACGGTGGGCCGCGACGGATCGTAATCCTTGGGGTCGCCGTGCATGGCGAAGCGTTCGCGGTAGATCGGGTTGAAGCGTGCATAGCCATACCAGGCTTCGTCGAAATGCAGGCGATCAACGCTGGCGCCGAGCAGCTCCTCTACGCGTGTAACGTTGTAGCAAAGGCCGTCGTAGGTCGAGTTGGTGACGATGGCATGAATCGGCGTTTTATCGATGCCTTGTTTGACCAGGGGATTATTTTCGATGGCCTGTTTCACGCTTTCAGCGCTTAACGTCTGCGGCAATATCGGGCCGATGATGCCAAAGCGATTACGGGTCGGCACTAGATAGGTCGGAATCGCCCCCGACAGGGTCATCGCATGCTCGACAGATTTATGGCAATTACGGTCGCACAGGGCGATCTGATTGCGCGTGACACTGGCCATCAGAATCACACGGTTGGAGGTCGAAGAGCCGTTGGTCACGTAGTAAGTGCGGTGCGCGCCGAAGACCTTGGCAGCGTAACGCTCGCCTTGGCCAATGGGGCCGCTGTGGTCCAGTAAAGAGCCCAATTCACCGACGGAAATCGACAAATCCGAGCGCAGCAGGTTTTCGCCGAAGAACTCATAAAACGCTCGGCCTGCAGTGCTTTTTAGGAAAGCGGTGCCGCCCGCATGCCCCGGTGTGTGCCACGAGTATTCATAGGTGCCTGCAAACTTCACCAAGGCGCCAAACATGGGCGGCAGCACCGCTTGGCGATAGCGTTCAATCGCCGCCAGGATGCGCCCACTGATGAAGGCGCTGGTGTCTTCAGGCAGCCAGATAAAATCGTCGGCGTGCTGCATGACAATCAACGGAATGGTCGATACAGCAGCGCGATCACTGATTAAAAACACCGGCACCCGCGTGTTGCGATCACGCAGGGCCTTGAGCAAGTCGATACACGCCGCATGGCCCTCGCTCTTATCCATGTCCCAGCTCAACAGCACGCATTGGACCGCTGGATCGGAACGCAGAATCGACGTCGCATCGCTCATGGATTCCGAAAACAGCACGCTGATGGATCGCTCTTCAATGTCGGTCACCAACTGGTTCAACGCCCGGCCGAACACAGTGCGTTTGTCAGGGGCATTGCTGACCAATAGAGCGAGCATGCCGAGGGAGCGTATGGATTCACTCATGACTGTGTCTCCAGGGACGACAAAGTGGGGGATTTTAGTTTCGCAACCGCTGTTTCATGCTGCGCGCTCACAGTTTGTACCGGCACGCTGACGAGGCCTTGAGTTTCCAGTCGTATAAGTCGGGTATTCACGCAACCAAATAACGTATAGCCGGCGATGGTTGCGACACCGCCGAGCATTAATGCCTGAGCCCCCGAACTGTACAACGCCAAATAGCTATACGCTGCGGCGACAAAGGCGACAACATTAGTAATCAACGCTTGTTTTGGCGCTACGTTCGAGATTTTCTGCAGCGTCATCAGTGTGGCCATGCACAAAATGTAAGGGACCAAATTGGTCACGACGGCAAGGTTTACCAGAATATCGAATTGTGTAGACAGGTCGGGGCTGATGGTTAGTAAACCCAGCGCCGTCTGCCCCGCTAATAGAATTAACATACCCACGATGGGCGTGCCGGCTTTATTCGCTTTAGCAAATATGGGCAAGAAATATCCGGTGTCAGCGGAGCTCTTGAACACTTGTGCAATGGTGAATTGCCAACCCAGTAATGAACCGATGCACGCTAATATCATCAGTGCCATGACTACGCTGCCGACCATGGGATTAAACATTTTGGCGAACACCAGACCAAACGGCGCAGTCGAGGCGACTAACTCGGGATTGGAGACGATACCGGCGATCACGTTGGTGGAAGCAATATAAATCACCGCTGCGCCAAGGGTGC
>NZ_JAMFRV010000692.1 GCF_026224925.1 Pseudomonas sp.
AGGAGCACCGCGTCGCCCCCTTCCCGAATAAATTCGGTCCCACAGAAGATCGGCCAGACACAAAAAAACGCCCGGTTGTCTTCAATTAACAAAGACAACCGGGCGTTTCTTAAACCACTTACAAATCTTTCAAAAGATCCGCCATGTCATCGGCGTGCTCTTCTTCTTGCGCAAGAATGTCTTCGAAGATCCTCCGACTGGTCGGATCATCTTTGCCTATGTACTGAATAATCTCGCGGTAGCTGTCGATGGCGATGCGCTCGGCGACGAGGTCTTCGTAGACCATCTCCTTCAGCGTATTGCCGGCAACGTATTGCGCGTGGGAGTTTTTTGATAGCAGGTCCGGGTTGAACTCCGGTTCGCCGCCCAGCTGCACGATTCGCTCAGCGAGCCTGTCGGCGTGCTCGGCTTCTTGGCCGGCGTGTTCCAGAAACTCAGCGGCTGCGACCGCGGCTTTCAGGCCGGTGGCCATATAGTAGTGGCGTTTGTAGCGCAGGACGCAGACCAGTTCAGTGGCCAGCGACGCATTGAGCAAGCGCACCACCTCTTCGCGATTGGCGCTGTAACCTTCGGTCACGGCACCGTTTTCCACGTGCTGACGCGCTCGTTGGCGCAATGTATTCACATCGGTTAATTGCTGCACATCGCTCATTATTAATCTCCAGGGCTAATCCGGTTTCCGTCTTACTCTGTGGGATCACCGTGAAAGGTCAACGGCGCCCCGGCATGATCGGTACCTAGTTGTGAGTGATGGCGCGTGAGAAAGTTTTATCGGATGCGTAAATTGCAAAAGCCTGAGGCTAAACGCATCAGGCTTCTGTTTGACACAGTACCAAGCAGAGACTTACATCGACGAGCGATCGTTGGCTTCGTGTTGGTCGCAGGTCATGAAACCCGAATCGTCGACCTTACCGTTGCCGTCAAAGGATACGTAATAGCTTTGTTGGCTACCTTCATGATTGAGCACGTAGTTGTTGCAGCTACCAGGGTGGACTTTGCGGTGTTGACGCGACGAAGGCTCACCGCCAGCGGTTAAGACATCTTGTTCATTCATGCCTTTTGCGACTTGTTTGACCAGCGGCTGATCGCGATAAGTAACGAAGTCCACGGGGTTTTGATGGGTGGTTGAGCAACCGGCCAAAACCGCAAGAACACTCAGTGTTGCCAAGGTTTGCTTGTACATACGTACGCTCCTGATAGCTGAGCCATTGTTGGCCCGATGAAGCTTTGAGCGATGGAAGGTAGCAAGAGTTCGATTAATAGATGGCGATCGGGCATCAGTCCATATAACGGCTACGATTCAGTCGCCCCTGTGTAAAAGGACCCGTGCCATGACGCAGAAATTCGCCACTCGTTACCCATTGGTGATGGTCCCAGGAATGCTGGGGTTTGTTCGGCTAGTGCTATACCCATACTGGTTCGGCATCCTCACGGCGCTACGTCGCGGCGGGGCCAAGGTGTTTCCGGTAATGGTGTCAGCAGTCAACTCCACCGAGGTACGTGGGGAGCAGCTGTTGTTGCAGATCGAGCAGATTTTACGGGAAACCGGTGCGGCGAAGGTCAACCTGATTGGCCACAGCCAAGGGGCGCTGACCATTCGTTATGCCGCCGCGAAACGGCCTGATTGGGTGGCGTCGGTCACCAGCGTTGCAGGGCCCAATCATGGGTCGGAACTGGCCGATTATCTTGAACGAGGCTTCCCTGTCGACACCGCCAAGGGCCGTTTGCTTAACCTTCTGTTGCGCGTGTTTGCGTGGTTGACGGCGCTGTTGGAGACCGGTTATCACGGGCCAAGGCAGCCTGTGGATATTCAAGCATCGCATCAGTCGCTGACCACCGCAGGTGTCGCGCTGTTTAACAGCCGGTATCCGCAAGGGCTGCCGCAAACGTGGGGCGGACAGGGCCCGGAGGAGGTCAATGGCGTGCGTTATTACTCTTGGTCTGGCACGTTGCAGCCGGGGCGCACTGATCGCGGGCTCAATCTTCTGGACGGGACCAACCGTAGCTGCCGGCTGTTTGCCCGCACCTTTACTCGGGAGGTTGGGCAGTGCGATGGCATGGTGGGGCGCTTCAGTTCGCATTTAGGCACGGTGATCGGCGACGACTATCCGCTCGACCACTTCGATATCGTCAACCAGTCACTGGGCTTGGTGGGCAAGGGCGCGCATCCCGTGCGCCTATTTACCGAGCATGCCGAGCGCCTGAAAGCAGCCGGTTTATAACGCCGGTGCTGCGGCGCCCAACGGCGTGGTCCAGCGCTCTGCGAGCACCACGCCGACCAGCGTCAACGCGCCGCCGATCAAATGATACGAGGCCAGATGCTCACCCAGTACCGCCGATGCGATCAGCGCGGTGGTAAGCGGCATCAGATTAAGAAACATTGCCGTGCGGCTCGGACCCAGACGGCGGATGGAATGCATCCACAACAATGGGGCAAGCATCGAAGTCGGGATGCATGCGTACAAAATCAGTGGAATGTTGCTCGGCGTCAGCCCCACTTTGGGCGACAGCAGGAACATCGGCAGCAGAACGATTACCGCAACCCAAATCTGCAGGTACAGCAACTGAAGGGGCGGAAGGCGCATCTGCCACTTTTTCAGCAGCGTGCTGTAGAGCGCGTAAGCCACCGTGGCCACTAGGATCATACCGTCGCCCAGGTTCAGCCCCCGTTCGAGCAGCGCGCTCAGGCTCCCGGCCGAAACCACCACCGCTACACCACTGAACGACAATACCGCGCCCACCAGTGCGCCAGTGGTCAACTGGGTGCCAAGGGTCGTAATTGACAGCCCTAACGCGATAATCGGCATCAACGACAAGATGATCCCCATGTTGGTAGCGGTGGTCATCGACGCCGCGAAGTACGCCAGGCTTTGATAAACCGCCATGCCGAGCACGCCGAGTACGAAGATCTTTTTCAGGTTGGGTTTGATCAGCGCCCAGTTCTTGATCACTGGCTTGAGCAAAAACGGGGTGAACAGAACACCCGCCAGCAACCAGCGATAAAAACCTATTTCGGCGGGGAAAATCACGCCGACCGTGAGTTTGTTGACCACGTTGTTGGCCGACCAGATAACGATTGTCAGCAGGGGAAGCAGGTATTGCATGGGAGCACCGCGAAGAAGTAAGACGGGATTATCCGCCTGTCTGTCGCGATGGCTATACTTCGTTTCGGACAACTTCCATTGGGCAGCAGACAGCATGACCACCAAGCTTCTCAGCATCCCTGATTTTTCCGGGCTGCCGTGCCCGGTGTACCTGCGCCATGATGAGTTCGGCGCTGACACCCATAGCGACGCTCATCGCCATGCTTGGGGGCAACTCAACTTTGTGAAACACGGCGTGATGGAAATTGAGATCGTTGGGCAGCGTTTTATCTCGCCGCCGCAATACGCGGTGTGGATTCCGCCCCACGCCGAACACAGCTGTTACAACCGCCAGGCCATCGTTTATCGCTCGGTTTACCTGTCGCTGGAACACAGCACGCACATGCCGAGTGAACCGTGCACGCTGGTCATCAGCGACATTCTTAAGGCAATTCTCAATGACTTTGCCGATCGCGACGTAAAAGTCCCACAGAGTGATGCCGATATACGACTGGCTCAGGTGATCGTCGACCAGCTATGTGTGGCGCCGGTGCAAACGCGCTATCTGCCCTACGCGCAAAGCCCCGGTCTGGTCTCGATTCTTCAGGCGTTACAGGCGGACCCCGGTAATAACCGGCCATTGGTCGAGTGGGCTAATAAAGTGCATGTCAGTGAACGAACGCTGGCGCGGCAATGCCTGCGGGAATTGGGCATGAGCTTCGGCGACTGGCGTCAGCGCCTGCGTTTCTTGACCGCCATCGAGGCATTGGAAGGGCGTCGCAGCGTGCAGGAGATTGGTTTCGACATGGGTTACAGCAGCGCCTCGGCCTTTATTTCGATGTTCCAGCGTTTGGCCGGTTGCTCGCCGGAGCAATATCGCCGACAAGCGAAAAGAGCCTGAGCGAGTCTTTCACATGCAGTAACACATCTCCGAGCGTTGGCTACACTTCAGCGCAAGCCGTGCTGCCAGCGCGGAAATCAGGAGATAACTCCATGAAAATGCTGCGTGTTCCATTATTGGTGATGGGTTTTTTGATGTGCGCACAAGGATTTGCCGCCACCGCGCAACAAAGCAAAATGACCACCTGCAATGCTGACCCTCAAGCAAAAACGTTGAAGGGCGATGAGCGAAAAGCCTTTATGAGCAATTGTCTCAAAGCCACGCCCGCAGCGGCGGCCAAGCCAGTTACGGCACAGCAGCAGAAGATGAAGGACTGCAACGCAGATCCTCAGGCAAAAACCTTGAAGGGCGATGAACGTAAAGCCTTCATGAGCACCTGTCTGAAGAAGTGATCGGTTGATCGTCGGCACCTTCCTTTTGAGCACTGGTCCTCGACTCGGAACGCTGGCAGACTGCCCACCTTTTCGCGCCGTTCGTTTCAGAGGCTGTCATGCCAACGTTTTCTCCGCGTCACGTGTTGTTGGCCAGTTTGATCATTGTGTGTGGCGGATTGCTGGCGGCGATACCGCTCAAACTTCTGCCCAGTCTGTTGGCCGGTTTGCTGGTTTTTCAACTGGTTAATATGCTGACCCCTAAGCTGCAATTGTTGATTGCCGGCGAGCGTGCGCGCTGGTTGGCTGTCGCATTGCTGGGTACGTTGGTGGTCAGCGTGTTGACCTTGCTGTTTGCCAGCGCCATCAGCTTTTTGCTGCACGAAGCGGAAAATCCCGGGGCGTCCCTGGGCAAGTTCATGACCGTCGTAGACCGTGCACGTGGTCAGTTGCCGCCGTTCATCGACAGCTATCTGCCCTCCAGTGCTGACGAATTCCGTATCTCTCTGGGTGCCTGGATGACCAAGCACGTGGGCGACTTGCAACTGTTGGGCAAGGGCGCGGCGCATACCTTCGTGACGCTGTTGATCGGCATGGTGCTGGGTGCAATCGTTGCGCTACAGCGTTCGATTGTTGGGCATAAGCGTAAACCGCTGTCGGCCGCACTGTTCGAACGCCTGGAGCTGCTTAATGAAGCGTTTCGCAATATCGTTTTTGCACAGATCAAAATAGCGCTGCTTAACACGGCATTCACTTCGGTGTTTCTGGCGATCGTGCTACCGCTGTGCGGGATTCATCTGCCGCTGACCAAAACCCTGATCATCCTTACCTTCCTCCTGGGCTTGCTGCCGGTAGTGGGTAATCTGATCTCCAATACCCTGATCTTTATTGTCGGTTTGTCACTGTCGATTTGGGTGGCCATCGCGGCGTTGGGTTATCTGATCGTGATCCACAAGCTTGAGTACTTTCTCAATGCGCGGATCGTCGGCGGCCAGATTAGCGCCAAATCGTGGGAGTTGCTGTTGGCTATGCTGATCTTCGAAGCAGCCTTCGGCCTTCCCGGGGTAGTTGCTGGGCCGATCTACTATGCGTATTTGAAAAGTGAGTTGCGTAAGTTGGGGTTGGTTTAAGCGGATCCGGGTCGTCCCCAAACCGGTGGGAGCGAACTTGTTCGCGAATGAAGCAGCGCGGTATGACAGACAAACCGCGGCGCCGGCTTCCCGAACAAGTTCGGTCCCACAGGATCTCGGTAGGGCCTAGGCTTGAGGCAGTTCACAGATCCCTGTAGGAGCCTTAGCCGTAGCGCTTTTTGGCTTCAATCGCCAAGCCGCTGCCGATGCTGCCAAAGATGTTGCCTTCCACATGGCGCGCGTTGGGCAGCATGGCGGAAACGCTGTTACGCAACGCCGGAATCCCGCTTGAGCCCCCAGTGAAAAACACCGTATCGACCAAATCGACGCTCACGCCTGCATCATTGAGCAACTTCGATACGCTGTTGCGCACACGGGTCAGCAACGCCTCGATGGATGATTCAAACAACGCGCGGCTCAGTTCAACGCTCAAGCCCGGTTGAATGCGATCAAGTGGCACATGACGGCTGTCTGCTTCGGTCAGCTGAATCTTGGTCTCTTCGACTTCCATCGCCAACCAATGGCCGGCACGCTGTTCGATCAGCTTGAACAAACGATCAATGCCGCCCGTGTCGACGATGTCATAACGCATGCTGGCCAGCGAAATCTGCGATTTCTGCGAATACACCGCATTGATCGTGTGCCAAGTCGCCAGGTTCATGTGATGACTGGTCGGCATATAGGCCTGGCTCTTCATCCGGCTGCCGTAACCGAACAGTGGCATAACGCCCTGCAGGCTCAATTGCTTGTCGAAGTCGGTACCGCCGATGTGTACGCCGCCGGTGGCGAGAATGTCGTCATGGCGGTCATCGACGAAACGGCGCTCGGGCGACAAACGGACTAGGGAGAAGTCCGATGTACCGCCGCCGATATCGACGATGAGTACTAACTCTTCACGTTCAATGGTCGACTCATAGTCGAATGCTGCCGCAATCGGTTCGTACTGGAACGACACTTCCTTGAAGCCAATCTTGTGTGCAACTTCCACAGAGTGTCTTCGGCTTCCTGGTCGGCAGCGGCGTCGTCATCGACAAAATGCACCGGGCGGCCCAGCACCACTTCGTCAAAGGGACGGTCAGCGGCTGTTTCGGCACGTTGCTTCAGTTGGCCGATGAACAGCCCTAGCAAGTCCTTGAACGGCATCGCGGTGCCAAGCACACTGGTGTCGTGTTTAATCAGCTTGGAACCCAGCAGGCTCTTCAGCGAGCGCATCAGGCGGCCTTCATAGCCTTCCAGGTACTCGTGCAGCGCCAGGCGGCCGTACACCGGGCGACGCTCTTCCATATTGAAGAACACCACCGAAGGCAGAGTGATTTTGCCGTCCTCCAGCGCGATAAGCGACTCCATGCCCGGCCGTAGCCAGCCGACAGTGGAATTGGATGTGCCGAAGTCGATACCGCAGGCACGGGCTGGAGATTCGTTTTTCATGCGCTTCATGTTCCAGTCAAAAAAACGGCCGCGCAGTGTATGTCAGCACACCGCAGATGCGTAGAGTGAAACGTCGGTTAGGTGCAGTTAAATCCGAAAAAGAGCATGCTACGCGCTGAGCAAGGGCCTTTTGAGGCTGCGCTGGATAATTGGGGATGGTGACCGTTAGATGGACTTCAAAGACTACTACAAGATTCTTGGGGTGGAACCTACCGCAGACGACAAAGCGATCAAGGTCGCTTATCGCAAGCTGGCACGCAAATATCACCCTGACGTCAGTAAAGAAAAGGACGCAGAGGACAAATTCAAAGAAGCGTCCGAAGCTTATGAGGTTCTCAAAAGCGCGGACAAACGTGCCGAATACGATGACCTGCGTAAGTACGGCCAACCGGGTCGCCCCTTCCAGGGGCCGCCGGGTTATCAGACCCGTGGCGGAGCCGCAGGCGGCTACGGCGAAGATGCAGGCGATTTTTCAGATTTTTTCAGTTCGATCTTTGGTGGTCGGGCTCAGCAAGGCCGGGGTCGAAGCGCTGGTCGTCGTGGTCAGGATGTAGAAATGGAATTACCGATCTTTCTCGAAGAGACCCTGTCGAACGAGTCCAAGCAAGTCAGCTTCAAAGTTGCTCAGCACGGCGCTGACGGCCAGCGTATGGCCGACGTTACCAAAACCCTGAACGTGAAAATTCCGGCCGGTGTGGCTGACGGCGAGCGCATTCGTCTTAAAGGGCAGGGCGCGCCGGGTGTTGGCGGCGGCGAAAATGGCGATTTGTACCTGATTATTCGCTTCGCACCGCACCCATTGTTCGATGTCGAAGGTCACGACTTGATCATCACCGTGCCGCTGGCGCCGTGGGAAGCGGCACTGGGCACCAAGGTTGCCGTGCCGACCCTCACCGGCAAGATCAACCTGACCATTCGTCCGGACAGCCAGAGCGGTCAACGCTTGCGGGTTAAAGGCAATGGTTTGCTCGACAAGCAAGGCCAGCGTGGCGATCTGTACGCCCAGTTGAAAGTTGTGATGCCCAAGACCAGTGATGACGCCACAAAAGCACTGTGGCAGAGCTTGGCCGATACAGCGGCATTCGATCCGAGAGCCCAATGGAGTAATTGATCATGAGCAGCCCCCTGATCGCAGAACTGGATATGAAGGAATTCTGTCAGGTGACCGAAATGCCGGCCGCCTTCGTGACCGAAATCGTCGGACACGGCATCCTCGAACCTCAGGGGCAGCGGCCTGATGATTGGCTGTTCGACGCCGATGCACTGGCCGTCGCGCGGCTAGCGATCAAGTTGCAGCATGATCTTGAACTTGAGTGGGAAGGCGTGGCGTTGGCGCTGGATTTGCTGACCGAGGTGGACCGTTTACGGGCAGAAAACTTCATGCTCAAACAGCGGCTGGGGCGTTTTTTGCTGGACTGATACGAGATTGGCGGTGGGCATATATCGCCTTTCCGAATGAATTCGGTCCCACAGGCTGTTAATACCGGTGGGAGCGAACTTGTTCGCGAA
>NZ_JAMFRV010000693.1 GCF_026224925.1 Pseudomonas sp.
CCCGCTTGGCCATAGTGCAGCACTTGCGGTTCTTCATGGAATACCGTGCCGATGCCGTGACCGCAGTATTCACGGACTACAGAAAAACCGTTCTTTTCCGCGTGCTTCTGGATGATTTCGCCAATATCGCCAAGGCGGGTGCCCGGTCGAACGATCTCAATGCCTTTGTACATGCATTCCTGGGTGATCTTCGACAAGCGCTCGGCCCACTCGGGTACTTTGCCCACGTGGAACATTTTGCTGGTATCGCCGTGGTAGCCATCCTTTATGACCGTAACGTCGATATTTAGCACATCGCCATCCTTGAGCGGCTTCTCGTTAGGGATGCCGTGGCACACAACGTGGTTGATCGAGGTGCAAATCGATTTGGGGAAGCCTCTGTAGTTCAGAGGGGCCGGGATCGCCTTTTGTTCGTTGACGATAAAGTCATGGCAGATGCGGTCCAGCTCATCGGTGGTGACGCCAGGCTTGACGTAGCTGCCGATCATTTCAAGTACGTCGGCGGCGAGGCGGCCGGCGATGCGCATCTTTTCGATGTCCTCATGGGTCTTGATGGTGACAGTCATAAGATTCTCTCGGCGCGACGGGCGCGCGGCTATAACGTGTAAAAACGTGATTCTAACAGACCGTCAGGCCCGAGGTGATCATCGCTTTTTTCACTCTATATAAAAGAAGAGGCATCCGGGGTCTCAATTGTCGTCGCAAAGCACGTTTTCAGCGGTTCTTATTTCGGGTTTCGTTATCCCGCCTTTTGTGATATAAAATGCGCCGCTTTCCGGGGTCTGTCCCAGGAGCTTAAACCCACACACGTGTCGACACGATGACCTGGGTGCCCTCAGCTTGAAGCTGTTGGTTGGTCATTGGGATACGTGGAGGCCTAACCCGACTTATCAAGGAACTATCATGTCCCAAGTCAACATGCGCGATATGCTGAAAGCTGGTGTCCACTTCGGTCACCAAACCCGTTACTGGAACCCGAAAATGGGTAAATACATTTTCGGCGCACGTAACAAGATCCACATTATCAACCTTGAAAAAACCCTGCCTATGTTCAACGAAGCTTTGGCTTTCGTTGAGAAACTGGCTTCGGGCAAAAACAAGATTCTGTTCGTCGGCACCAAGCGTTCCGCTGGCAAGATCGTCGCTGAAGAAGCTGCACGTTGCGGCTCGCCTTACGTCGATCACCGCTGGTTGGGCGGTATGCTGACCAACTTCAAAACCATCCGTGCCTCGATCAAGCGTCTGCGTGAGCTTGAAATTCAGGCAGAAGACGGCACGTTCACCAAGCTGACCAAGAAAGAGGCGCTGATGCGTACTCGCGATCTGGAAAAGCTGGACCGTAGCCTGGGTGGTATCAAGGACATGGGCGGTCTTCCTGACGCACTGTTCGTCATCGACGTTGATCACGAGCGCATCGCGATCACCGAAGCCAACAAACTGGGTATCCCGGTTATCGGCGTAGTCGACACCAACAGCAGCCCTGAAGGCGTTGACTACATCATCCCAGGTAACGATGACGCCATTCGCGCCATTCAGTTGTACATGGGTTCGATGGCAGACGCGGTTATCCGTGGTCGTAACAACGCTAATGGCGGCACCGACGTATTCGTCGAAGAGGCTCCAGCAGCAGCAGTAGTGGAAGGCTGAGTAGCAAACGCCTAGCGTTTACTCAGTACGCAAAAAGGGGGCTTAGCCCCCTTTTTGCCACCTCGAAAACCATGTTGGCGCCGCCTGCAGTCATGAGCCGCAGCCAGCAAGGGTTTTCAAGAATTTGAACGCCCGTTTGCTCGGGTGGAATGGTTTAAGACCTATCCAAGAGGAATTTTGAAATGGCAGAAGTTACTGCGGCGTTGGTTAAAGAACTGCGCGAGCGCACCGGCGAAGGCATGATGGATTGCAAAAAGGCCCTGACCAAGGCTGACGGCGATATCGAAAAAGCCATCGACGATATGCGTGCATCCGGCGCTATTAAAGCAGCTAAAAAAGCAGGCAACATTGCTGCTGAAGGCTCGATCAGCATCAAAGATGATGGCAAAGCTGCCGTTATCGTTGAAGTGAACTCGCAGACTGACTTCCTGGCTCTGCAGGACGACTTCAAGTCGTTCCTTGCCGCCAGCGTAGAAAAAGCATTCGCTGACAAACTGACCGACGTTGCTCCACTGATCGCCGCTCAAGAGCCTGATCGTTTGGTACTGGTTGGTAAAGTAGGCGAGAACGTCAACATTCGCCGTCTGGCGCGTATTGAAGGTGACGTTGTAGGTTCGTACCTGCACGGCAACAAAATCGGTGTTGTGGTCGCTCTGAAAGGCGGCACCGTCGAGCTGGCTAAAGACATCGCCATGCACGTTGCTGCCAGCGCTCCTGAGTTCTTGCTGCCTACCGAAGTTTCCGCAGAAGCCATTGAACGCGAGAAAGGCGTGTTCATGACCCTCAACGAAGACAAGATCAAAGGCAAGCCACCTGAAATCGTTGAAAAAATGGTTGCAGGTCGTATCAGCAAGTTCCTCGCTGAAGCCAGCCTGGTCAATCAGCCGTTCGTGAAGAACCCTGAGCTGACCGTTGGCGCATTGGCCAAGCAGGGCGGCGCTGAAATCGTTTCCTTCACTCGCTTTGCAGTGGGCGAAGGCATCGAGAAGCCAGTAGATAACTTCGCTGAAGAAGTTGCTGCACAGTTGGCTGCCAGCAAGAAATAAGACGGTTTTTCACTGTCTCAACGAAGAGGCTGCCCGCTTACGCGCGCAGCCTCTTCGTCAAATAGGTAAAACGAATTTGTTTTCCTTTGGGAAGTGGCTTACAAGGCTGCATCCTTCTGACGCTGTCGCAGCGTCAGCTAGAGTTAGCGCAGGCTGAAAACAGCCTCGCACAGAATTTTTTAAACGCCGCAGGAGAGATTCGCAATGGCTCAGCAGGGCAGTGGTTATCAGGCTCGCTATAAACGCATTCTACTCAAGCTTAGCGGCGAGGCCCTGATGGGCTCGGAAGAGTTCGGCATCGACCCAAAAGTCCTTGATCGTATGGCCCTTGAAGTCGGCCAACTGGTCGGAATTGGCGTGCAGGTCGGGCTAGTGATTGGTGGCGGCAACCTGTTTCGTGGGGCTGCATTGAGTGCAGCTGGCATGGATCGGGTCACGGGCGACCACATGGGCATGCTGGCCACTGTGATGAATGCTTTGGCCATGCGCGATGCGCTGGAACGTGCCAATATTTCTGCCATCGTGATGTCGGCAATTTCCATGGTTGGCGTGACTGATCATTACGATCGTCGCAAAGCCATGCGTCACCTGAATGCCAAAGACGTAGTGATTTTTGCTGCCGGTACCGGTAACCCTTTTTTCACAACCGATTCGGCAGCCTGTCTGCGGGCTATCGAGATTGACGCAGACGTAGTGCTAAAGGCAACCAAGGTGGATGGCGTTTACACTGCGGACCCGTTCAAAGACCCGCATGCCGAGAAGTTCGATCATCTGACTTACGATGAAGTGCTGGATCGCAAATTGGGTGTGATGGACCTGACGGCCATTTGCCTGTGCCGTGACCACAAGATGCCGTTGCGCGTATTTAACATGAACAAGCCCGGCGCCCTGCTGAATATTGTGCACGGTGGCGCTGAAGGAACCCTGATCGAGGAAGGCCAACAATGATCAATGAAATAAAAAAAGACGCTCAGGCGCGTATGCAAAAAACGCTGGAGTCGCTGGCTCATGCTTTTAGTCGCATCCGCACCGGCCAGGCCCACCCAAGCATTCTGGGTGGTGTGATGGTGCCGTATTACGGCGCTGATACTCCACTGAATCAAGTGGCGAACGTTACGGTCAAAGACTCACGTACCCTGCAAGTTGTGGCTTTCGAGCGCAATATGCTGGGGGCGGTCGATAAAGCTATTCAGAGCTCGGGCCTGGGTTTCAATCCGACCAACCTCGGTGAGCTGCTGTTGATCTCCATGCCTGCGCTTACTGAAGAAACCCGCAAGGGTTTTACCAAGCAGGCACGTGATGCTGCGGAAGATGCGCGGGTGGCGGTGCGTAACATCCGTCGCGATTCGTTGAGTCAGTTCAAGGATCTGATCAAAGAGAAAGAAATCAGCGAAGACGAAGAGCGTCGCGCTGCAGATGACATCCAGAAACTGACCGATAAGTTCGTGGCGGATATCGAAACTGCTGTGAAGCAAAAAGAAGCGGACCTGATGGCCGTATAAAGGGTCAGTGCGTTTTATGGATAAGACCAAACAGGCTGTGCTGTCACCGGTACCGCGACATGTCGCGATTATCATGGACGGTAATAATCGTTGGGCGAAGAAGCGTCTGTTGCCCGGTATCGCCGGGCATAAAGCGGGCGTGGATGCGGTTCGCGCAGTCATAGAGGTTTGCGCTGAAGCCAAGGTCGAAGTGTTGACCCTGTTCGCTTTTTCCAGTGAGAACTGGCAGCGCCCGGCCGAGGAGGTTGGGGCGCTGATGGAGCTGTTCTTTACGGCTTTGCGCCGTGAAACGCGGCGCCTTAACGAAAATTCCATCAGTTTGCGAATCATTGGCGACCGTTCGCGGTTCCACCCTGAGTTGCAAGCTGCCATGCGCGAAGCAGAAACGCGTACGGCGGGCAACGATCGCTTTGTACTGCAGATTGCTGCCAACTATGGCGGTCAGTGGGATATCGCCCAGGCGGCGCAACGCCTTGCGCGGGAGGTTCAGGGCGGTCATCTGCGTCCAGAGGACATTACCCCGGAACTCCTGCAAACCTGCCTGGCAACCGGCGATTTGCCGTTGCCGGACCTGTGCATCCGTACCGGCGGTGAGCACCGCATCAGCAATTTTTTGCTGTGGCAACTTGCCTACTCCGAGCTGTATTTCTCCGACCTGTTTTGGCCGGACTTCAAACACGAAGCCATGCGCACTGCGCTGGCAGATTTTGCTTCTCGCCAACGTCGCTTCGGTAAAACGAGCGAGCAGATAGAAGCTGGAGCCCGGGCTTAATGCTGAAACAAAGAATCATCACCGCACTGATCCTGCTGCCTATTGCTCTGTGCGGATTCTTTCTCCTCGAAGGTGGAAGCTTCGCCGTTTTCATCGGTGTTGTTGTGACACTGGGTGCTTGGGAGTGGGCGCGGCTGGCAGGTTTCTCCACTCAGGTTGCACGCGTCGCTTACGCTGCGGTCATCGCTGCGTTGCTGCTGCTGATGTATGTGTTGCCTGATTTGGCACCCTGGGTCCTTGGGGCTTCGGTGCTGTGGTGGATACTGGCAACTTTTCTCGTGCTGACGTTTCCTCGAACCAGTACTCATTGGTCCAGCGCCGCGTGCAAGCTGGTGATCGGCCTACTGATTCTATTGCCTGCATGGCAGGGGTTGGTGTTGATCAAGCAGTGGGACCTGGGTAATTGGCTGATCCTGTCGGTGATGGTGTTGGTGTGGGGTGCGGATATAGGTGCCTATTTTTCTGGCAAGGCTTTTGGCCGGCGCAAGCTCGCGGCCAAGGTCAGTCCCGGTAAAAGCTGGGAAGGCATGTTTGGCGGGTTGATCGCCAGCCTATTGATCACTGCCGTTGTCGGTTCGTTTCGCGGCTGGTCGGGTTCGCAGTTTCTCCTCGGTTTGCTTGGTGCCGCAGTGGTGGTGTTGATTTCGGTGGTGGGGGACTTGACTGAAAGCATGTTCAAACGTCAGTCCGGCATCAAAGACAGCAGCAACCTGCTTCCGGGGCATGGCGGCGTGCTGGATCGCATCGACAGCCTGACAGCGGCGATCCCGGTTTTCGCGGTACTTCTGTGGGCTGCCAATTGGGGTGTCATGTGATACGACCACAGCAAATAACTGTCCTGGGTGCTACCGGCTCGGTCGGACTCAGTACGCTGGATGTCATCGCTCGGCACCCAGAACTGTATCAAGTCTTCGCGTTGACGGGCTTCAGTCGTTTAAAAGAACTGCTGGCCCTGTGCGTGCTTCATTCGCCACGGTTTGCAGTGGTGCCGCAGCAGGAACTCGCGCGCAACTTGCAAGATGCGCTCGCCGCAGCGGGTCTGGACACGCGCGTGCTGGTGGGGGAGAGCGGTTTATGCGAAGTCGCGGCTCATCCGCAAGTTGATACAGTGCTTGCAGCCATCGTAGGGGCAGCAGGTCTGCGTCCTACCCTGGCGGCAGTGGAGGCGGGTAAGAAGGTCCTGCTGGCCAACAAAGAAGCGCTGGTCATGTCCGGTGCTTTGTTCATGCAGGCAGTGCACCGCAGTGGCGCTGTGCTGTTGCCGATCGACAGTGAGCACAACGCAATTTTCCAATGCCTGCCTGCAGACTACTCCAAAGGGCTGGGCACAGTCGGTGTGCGCCGCATACTGCTGACCGCTTCTGGCGGTCCGTTTCGCGAAACCCCGCTGGCAGACTTGATGAGCGTTTCGCCGGAGCAGGCCTGCGCCCATCCGAATTGGTCAATGGGACGCAAGATTTCTGTAGACTCCGCCAGCATGATGAATAAAGGCCTCGAACTGATCGAGGCGTGCTGGTTGTTCGATGCACGGCCGAATCAGGTTGAGGTGGTTATTCATCCGCAAAGCGTCATTCACTCCATGGTCGATTACGTTGATGGCTCAGTGTTGGCGCAGTTGGGTAACCCGGACATGCGCACACCCATTGCTCACGCGCTGGCCTGGCCGCGACGGATCGATTCAGGGGTTGCGCCGCTTGACCTGTTCCGTATTGCGCGTCTGGATTTTCAGGCGCCAGATGAACATCGTTTTCCATGCCTGCGGTTGGCGCGTCAGGCGGCTGAAGCCGGAAACAGTGCCCCGGCCCTGCTGAACGCAGCCAATGAGGTGGCAGTGGCAGCGTTTCTTGATAGGCGCATCCGCTATCCAGAGATCGCGAGTATTATTGATGAGGTTTTAAATCTTGAGCCTGTCATTGCAGTAGAAGAATTGGATGCTGTATTCGAGATCGACTTGAAAGCGCGCACGCTGGCTGAGCACTGGCTCAGTCGCAGCGGGCGATAAAGGCACCTGGCAACGGCACAGGCCGGCACGGAGGAAGTTGATGAGCGCGCTCTATATGATTGTTGGCACCCTGGTCGCACTGGGTGTGCTGGTGACCTTTCACGAATTTGGCCACTTTTGGGTGGCCCGGCGGTGTGGCGTCAAAGTTTTACGTTTTTCGGTAGGTTTTGGTATGCCATTGCTTCGTTGGCATGACCGTAAGGGCACTGAATATGTGCTCGCGGCCATTCCTTTGGGCGGTTACGTAAAAATGCTCGATGAGCGTGAAGGCGAAGTGCCTGCGGATCAGGTCCACCAGTCATTCAACCGCAAAAGCGTTTATCAGCGTATTGCAATCGTGATTGCCGGACCGGTCGCCAATTTTTTGCTGGCGATTGTATTTTTTTGGTTTTTGGCGATGCTTGGCAGTCAGCAAGTGCGCCCGGTCATTGGGGCCGTTGAGGCGGGCAGCCTTGCTGATAAGGCAGGGTTGAGCTCCGGTCAGGAAATTGTCGCCGTCGATGGCGAGCCAACGTCTGGCTGGGCCGCAGTGAACTTGCAGTTGGTTAGGCGTCTGGGTGAGAGCGGTACGATTGCCTTGCAGGTCCATGAGCATGGCTCGACGGTCGATTCTCCACGCCAGTTGACCCTCGTCAACTGGCTCAAAGGCGCTGATGAGCCCGATCCGATTCGTTCGTTGGGTATTCGTCCGTGGCGTCCAGCCTTACTGCCGGTACTTGCAGAACTTGATCCAAAAGGCCCAGCGCAAGCCGCTGGTCTGAAGATGGGTGACCGATTGCTGGCGATTGACGGGCAACCGTTGAGCGATTGGCAACAGGTCGTCGATTCGGTTCGCCTGCGTCCTGATTCAAAAATTTCGTTGCGTGTCGAGCGAGATGGTACTCAACTGGATGTGCCACTTACCCTTGCTACAAAGGGTGAAGGCAAGGCTGCGACCGGCTATCTAGGGGCTGGCGTCAAGGGTGTCGATTGGCCACCCGAGATGTTGCGCGAGGTCAGTTACGGGCCTTTGGCCGCCATTGGCGAGGGCGCTAAACGCACTTGGACCATGAGCGTACTGACCCTTGATTCGCTGCGAAAAATGTTGTTCGGCG
>NZ_JAMFRV010000694.1 GCF_026224925.1 Pseudomonas sp.
AACGGTGTTTCCTTTGACACGGTGGCGGACTGGACATTTGAAAATTATGCCAAAAACACTACTATCACCAATCCGGCTCCGGCCATTTCCAACAACTTGGCGACCGCCGCGTGCTTTGGTTTCCCGGTGGACCATATCGTCGGTGACATCTGGGCCAGTTCCAGCGAAGACGTGATTCCAGCGGGCGATGCGGCCAAGGGTTACCTGGCGTTAACGCCGTATCTGTCGGGCACTGATTTCGAGATCCACAAGCGCCTGAAGCAATACATCCTCGATGCTGGCAAAAGCGACCTCAAGGATAAGAAGAGCTTCGGCAGCGTGTATTACAACTCCGGGCTGGTCAACGCGGCCATTGCGGTCGAGGCGATTCGTACCGGACAGAGCAAATTCGGCAAACGGCCACTCAATGGCGAGGAAGGTCGTTGGGGGCTGGAGCACTTGAAGATCGATGATGCCCGCCTCAAGGACATGGGTTATCTGGGGCTGATGCAAAACCTCGTGCTGTCCTGCGATGACCATGAAGGTGGTGGTTCCGCCAGGGTTCAGCAATGGGATGGCAGCCGCTGGACGCTGGTCAGCGACTGGATCGCAGCGGATCGCACGTTGCTGCGGCCTTTGATCGATGAGTAATCTGCGGCATTCGCCAAAGAGAAAAATATCACGCCACGCGATTGCAGCCGTGACGAGTAAGCGACAGCTCGCGTTCGGCGCGTCTGCCAATGACGGCCGGCGTGCACCGCCAGACCATGAGGCGACAGCATGAGTGTTCAGCCAGCCCTACGCGCTACTACGCAAACCCTGCTGCATGTCGATGATATCGAGGTGGTCTACGATTCGGCGATCCTCGCGGTTGCCGGTGTTTCTCTGAGCGTGCCTGACGGCGCTATTGTCGCGCTGCTGGGTGCCAACGGCGCGGGCAAGAGCACCACGCTCAAAGCCATCTCCGGGTTGATCAAGGCTGAGCGTACCGAGATCAGCCGTGGCGCCATCCGCTTCCAGGGCCATGAGACGTCGCGTAGCAGCCCAAACGAATTGGTGCGCAATGGCATGGTCCATGTGCTGGAGGGGCGGCATGTGTTTGCCCACCTCACAGTGGAGGACAATTTGCGCTCGTCCGGTTTCGTCCGGCGTTTGTCCCGCCAGCAGATGGAGCAGGATTTGGAACGGATCTACGCCTGGTTTCCACGGCTCAAGACTAAGTACAAAACCCAGGCCGGACTGACTTCAGGGGGAGAGCAGCAGATGGTTGCCATCGGACGGGCCTTGATGACGCGGCCGTCACTGGTATTGCTTGATGAGCCGTCCATGGGCCTGGCGCCGATCATCGTGGGGGAAATCTTTGAAATCGTCGCCCAGCTCAATCGTGAAGAAAACGTCAGTTTTCTGATCGCCGAGCAGAACATCAATATCGCGTTGAAATACGCTTCTCAGGCCTATGTGCTGGATACCGGCCGCGTCGTGGCTCAGGGCGCGGCGCAGGAATTACTTGGTCGTGGTGATCTGCAGTTATCTGGGCAAGCGGTGATACCGTCCCGTTCAACGTCGCCGACCCCCATTATTCGCCGAGACGTTGATGACATTTTGACGGTGACAGACGCACAGCTAGTAGAGGTAACTGATCTGGGCACCGCGCTCTGGTAGGCTATGTCACCAATCCTGCCCCTTGGTTCGCATGATGTGCTACACGCCC
>NZ_JAMFRV010000695.1 GCF_026224925.1 Pseudomonas sp.
CGATTCGGATGCCGCCGTCCTGTGGGGTTAGGTTGACATCCACACGGCCAAAACGAGTGAATTTCAGTGCGTTGGAGAGCAGGTTGCTGACAATCTGTCGCACCCGCGTAGGATCGCCCAGTATCAATGTTGGAAACAGCGGATCAATCAGGCAGGTCAATTCGACACCTGGCGCCGCGTTTTGCGACAGCAGGTTGGCCGTATCTTCAATGAGTGCGCCCAGATCGAACGGGATGTGTTCAAGCTCCAATTGGCCCGCGTCGAACTTTGACAAGTCGAGGATATCGTTGAGTAACTCCACCAGCACCTTGCCGGAGTCGTGCGCAATCGACAGCTGCTGACGTTGCTCTGGGTTGAGCGGGCTGTCGAGAGACAGCGAAAGCATCCCCAGCAAACCATTAAGCGGCGTGCGGATTTCATGGCTCATGTTGGCAAGAAAGGCTGCGCGGGCATGGGCCATGTCCACCGCAATACCGCGGGCGGCCTGCAACTCCTCGTTGGATTGACTAAGGCGTGTGTTGCTGGCCTTAAGCTCGTTGGTGCGCGCCGAGACGATGGTTTCCAGTTCGTTCAAATGGTCGATCACGCTGTTTTCAGCGGCGCGGCGCCGGTCGAACTCGCTAGCCACCATGTCGAACTGCTGATTCGCTGCGCTCACCAGTACACCAATTTCATCCCGTTGGTGGCCGGGAGGGCAGGGCAGGGGGGCGTGGAACGGGCCGCGCGGGTTGCTTTCAGTCAACGCACTAATCACGCCGAGCAGCGGCTTGGTGAGGGTAATGTAGTACAGCAGCATCAAAATCCCGCCCAGCAGCAGGTTGCGGGTAAAGCCGTTGATCAAGGTGATTTCAGCGCGTTGCAAAAAGTGGCTGCCGAACGCGAAGGTATCGACTGTCAGGCGCAGGCTACCCATAGACTCATTGGGCAGATGGTCGAGGTGCAGAGCGTCGACGAAGTTACGGGTCGCACCAAACAGGGCGTCGCTGACGATTCGGTGGCCACTTTGAGCCGCAGGGCGCTCGACGCTGGCAAGGGTTGCGTCGTTGTTGTCAGCGATCCTAACGCCAATGACGGCGGGGGAATGCAGCAATCCGAGGGCTAGCTCTTGCGCCAGTTCCGCATCGAGGTTGTAGGCGATGCGCGAGGCCGGGTTATGACTGATGTCCAGCAAAGAACGAATTTCACGATTGATCGATGCGTCTTCACTGGCATAATCGAGGGCGATTTGACCCAAGCTAAACAGGGTTCCCAGAATGAAGCCAACCAGCACTGTCAGTAGAGCTTGCTTGAATGATAGGCGGTGGATGAACGATATATCCATGGGCAGAGCCATTCCTCGTGATCCGTCGCGACGAGCATAGCTGATCGAGCCTTGCTTTTTACCAGTTTAATTAAGGAGATAGTGTGGACTCTCGGTTAATTACCTTTCTCGAACGTGCCGACGCCGTACTGGCGCGATTGGAGCCTTTATTGCCGGCGCTTCGCAAGCCCGTCGATTGGACCCATACCCTTGCTGCGCGCTGGGTGCAAGAAGGTCGAAGCGGTTACCTGATGCCGCTGGAGGTCAGTCTCGACATGCGTCTGTCTGACTTGATCGGTGTCGACCGTCAGCGCGATCAGTTGTCGCGCAACACCCAACAGTTTATCGACGGCTTGCCCGCCAACCATGCCTTGCTTTGGGGCTCGCGGGGTACCGGCAAGTCATCGCTGGTTCGCGCATTGCTCGCGGAGAATCACGCCGACGGTCTGCGCCTGATCGAGATCGAGCGCGATCACTTGGGTGACTTGCCTCGTGTAGTCGAGCAGCTTCAGAAGCTGCCGCAGCGTTTCGTGTTGTTTTGCGATGACCTGTCGTTCGAAGCGGGCGAGAGCGATTACCGGGTGCTTAAAAGCGTGCTCGATGGTTCGCTGGAGCAAGCGCCGGATAACGTGCTGCTGTACGCCACGTCCAACCGCCGCCATCTGGTACCAGAGAAGTCCAGTGACAATGAAAACTGGAAACAGGTTGATGGTGAGATTCATCCGAGCGAAGGCGTGGAAGACAAGATCGCCTTGTCCGACCGATTCGGGCTGTGGTTGTCATTTTATCCGTTTACCCAAGAGCATTTCCTGACAGTGGTCGAGCACTGGATCGGTGAGTTGGCGAACAAGTCCGGGCTCAAATGGCAGCGCGACGAAGAGTTGGACATCACCGCTGTGCGCTGGGCGACCGGGCGTGGTAATCGCAATGGCCGCTGCGCTTACCAATTTGCGCGGTATTGGGTAGGCCTTCAACTTTTGGAGCAACAGGCATGATCGATTTACACAGCACCGGCGCAGGCCTCAATGGCTATACCTTGCTGGCGGCACAGCTGGAATCGTTGCTGGCGGACGAGCGCGATTTCATCGCCAATTCCGCGCAATTTTCGGCGTTTCTGTTCAGCCAGCTTGATAACCTGAACTGGGCTGGTTTTTACCTGGCGCGCGGCGAAGAGCTGGTGCTTGGGCCGTTTCAGGGCCAGATCGCCTGCGTGCGGATCCCGTTCGGGCGTGGTGTTTGCGGCACGGCAGCGGCCACTGGGCACACTCAGCGGGTTCATGACGTTCACGAGTTCGACGGGCACATCGCCTGCGACAGCGCCTCCGCCAGCGAGTTGGTCGTGCCATTGATAAAGGACGGGCAGTTGATTGGCGTGCTGGATCTGGACAGCCCAAGCGTTGGGCGTTTCTCTGAGGAGGATCAGGCAGGGGTTGAACAGTTGGTGGCAATCTTTCTAAAGCTCACGACCTGCCAGTAGCGTCACCGGTAGACCCATACCGCCAGGGCAGATAAGCACCAAGGCTTGTCTGCCGCGCACGGGGCATCAATCGTAAACGACTTTCTTTTTCCATTCGGATTCTATTTCGTCAACCTTCAGGCCGTCGGTCAACTGGTTTTCTTCGCCTTCGACCAGTTCAATATTGGTCAGCACCATTGAGTTGGAGCGGGCCAACATCTTTTGCATGTACTTGAGCTGTTCATGATAAACCGTCGGCTCCGGCTGTTTGCTCAAGTACTGCACGCCACGTTCGAATGCCAAGCGTGCCTGACCGGGTTGCTCTTGGGCGAACGCATGTTGACCGAGGTTGTTGAAGAACTCGATGTGCAGGAGCACCAAAATATGGCGAATCTGTTTTATCCACTGCTTGGCTTCGGTGGTGGGCAAAAAACCATCGTGGGCAGCGCGGGTCACCTGGCCGTGTAACGCTTCCAATAGAAAGCGTACATCCTTGGCCTTGGCCTCAGTTTGAATCGGGCTTGGCGGGTTGTTGATCGGAATATCAATGCCTTTATCGATCAGCGCGGTCAGCTCCGCAATGCGTTCCTTGAGTGCGTTGCTGCCTTTATTCAACCCGAGCATACGCTGGACGACGTTAAGCTCCAGCCGTGTCAGCAGTAGCTTGAGATCGGGTGTCATCAGCTGGCCGGGGAAGGTTTCGGTGATTTCGCCGCAGCGACGCAGGCGATCATCCAGCTCAACTTTGTTACGAGCACGTTCCAGCTTCTGGTTTTCGGCCACATGGTTGAGGAAGCCGATGGCTATCAGAATGGCGATGCCAGCAACAATCAGTAGGGTGATTATGAGTGGTGTCACCGTTGTAGCCTCATTCAGGGTATGTACAGCCGGAGTGTAGTGGTTATGGCAATTGGCCGATAGGTGTAACGGAGGTTCGTCAAACTAACGGCGTTAATTATCCGGCGTGTCTATAAAGGCATCAAGGCTCAAAGCACAGGGAAGTCATTGATTTAGATATATTTATAGATTGGGGTTGACGACCCGGCCTTGCATCCATAGAATGCGCGCCACTTACAGCGTAAAGCACACAGCGAAGCGCAAATAAGTAGTGAATGTTGTACGTGTGTCCCCTTCGTCTAGTGGCCTAGGACACCGCCCTTTCACGGCGGTAACAGGGGTTCGAGTCCCCTAGGGGACGCCATTTGCGGGAATAGCTCAGTTGGTAGAGCACGACCTTGCCAAGGTCGGGGTCGCGAGTTCGAGTCTCGTTTCCCGCTCC
>NZ_JAMFRV010000696.1 GCF_026224925.1 Pseudomonas sp.
CATTGCAGGCGGGGCTGCCCGGTACCGTAACGCTTGCGCAAGTGAGTGTAACGATTGATGGTCCTTCGGGAACTCATAAAAACAAGACGTAGGTATCAGAAAAGCAAATGGCAAAAGGCAATGATATTTCGCTGCGGCAACTCAGGTATTTCGTCGCGGCAGCCGATGCGGGGCAGTTCTCTCAGGCTGCGTTGAAAGTCCATGTATCACAGTCGGCGGTGACTGCTGCGGTGCTGCAACTGGAAGAGGCGCTGGGCGTGTCGTTGTTCGACCGTCTGCGCTATGGCGTCGAACTGACGGCCGAGGGTCACAAGTTCGCGCAACACGCCCGACATATGCTCGATACCTTGCAGGATGCGCTGAGCGAACCGTTATTTCTCAGTCATGCCATGGAGGGTGTGGTTCGCGTCGGTGCGTCCTATACGGTGCTTGGTTATTTCCTGCCGGCGCTGCTGGCTCGTTTCAAACGCAGCTATCCGCAGGTCGAAATCGATCTGATCGACATGGACCGCTCGACCATCGAAGCCTCGATAGCTGATGGCAGCCTCGATCTGGGGCTAACCATTGTCTCCAACGCCCGCAATCTGCACCTTTTCGAACATCATGTGCTGATTCGCTCGCGCCGTCAGTTGTGGCTGTCCAGCCAGCATCCCCTGATGTCGGTGCCTTCGATCAGCCTGGAGGAAGTGGCAAAATATCCGTACATCCTGGCTACGGTGGACGAAGGCGAGGTATCGACGTCGCGCTACTGGCAGTCCCAAGGACTCGCGCCGAAGGTCGCGTTCAGTACCTCATCCATGGAAGCCTTGCGTGGGCTGGTTGCGCACGGGTTTGGTGTGAGTATTTTGTCGGACATGCTCTATCGAGCCTGGTCGCTGGAGGGCAAAAAAATCGATATCCGTCCACTAAGCGACGCCATCCCTCCGATGGAGTTGGGCTTGATCTGGCGTCCGGACAGCGTTCTGCCCAGTCCCGCCGAGGCCTTCCGGCAGTTTTTGATTATGGCCTGCGCGTCCTGAATACTTTAATTTAGTTGAACATAAATGTAATAACTGTCTATATGTACGTTCGTATGCCCGAGGAGAATCCCGGCGCCAAGCATAGACCACAATAATAAGGAGAAAAACATGCTGATAGACGTACACGCGCACCTGTTGACCAAGGGAATGCTCAACCAGCATGAATTCTGGGGGCCGTTCATGAAGACCCAAGGGTTGACGGTGGGGCACTTTTCGCTGGGCACCAAGCAACCGACGAAGGCCGCCACCGACGAAGAGGCTGAGGCCAACTTGCTGGCGCGTATGACCCACGCCAGCCGCCGAAAGCTGATGGCTGAACGTGGCGTCGACAAGCTGGTTCTGTCTACGCCGTCCCACGCGTTTATGTATTGGGCCGGGGAGTTCGGTACCGAGTACGCGCGGACCTGTAACGATGAGTTGTCAGCGTTCTGCCGCGCCGATCCTGCGCATTTTGATTTTTGGTGCCACGCCAACCTGGCCGAACCTGCTGCCGCGGTCAAAGAGATTGAGCGAGCGGTAACCCAACTCGGGGCCAAGGGGGTGTGCGTCGGTGGCGCGAACTTTAACGGGTTAGAGGCGCATGACGAACGATTGTTTCCGGTCTGGGAGAAGTTAACGCAGCTGGATGTACCGATCATGGTCCACGGTTACAATCAATCGATTTACTTGGGTGAAAAGCATACCGAGGATAAATTTGAGACCAGCTCTATCGTGGGCGACTGTGTCGATGAAACGTTGTTTTTTTGGTATTTGATCTGCGGCGGCGCGCTAGATGTTTTCCCAACCTTGAAAACCTACATTACCCACGCGGGCGGTATGGCGGTGTTCCAGTTGGGACGCTTGAGCGAGCTGAATCGGGCCATGGCACCGGATACGCGTAATAAACGGCCGTTGATGGACTATCTGGCAAACTTCTATTTCGACCTCGACGTGCATGCGCCAGGTTTGCGTCGCGGTGTGGCAGAGGTTGTGGGCAGTGAGCGGCTGTTGTACGGGACCAATTTTGGCGGCGCCTACGACCACGGCGACTTGACTGAAGGGCTGGGGTTATCGGTGCAAGAACGCGAGCGGATTCGCAGTGGCAACGCGATTGAGCTGTTGAAGCTGGATGTGCCAGTGACGGTGGCTTGATTACCGACGGTTGATGCAATTCTGTGGGGGCGAACTCATTCGCGAATGGCTTGACGCGGAATGTCTGACAGACCGCGTTGCTTGATTCCCGAATGAGTTCGGTCCTACAGGGTTTCGATAGCGTTAAGCCCTTCGTTACGTTTTTTTACCATCTCGGTGAAGTCACGCTTGAGCGTCGGGAAGTAGGCGATCTGTCCACCCATGCCCCCCGCGATGTCGATCGATGCGGCGCTGATGAAGCTGGCGTATTCGCTCGCCAGGAACAACGCCATGCCGGCCACGTCCTCAGGCTTGCCATAGCGCCCCAGAGGCACGACCTTCATGACCATGGCGTCGAACTCTTCCCGGGTGACGCCTGGTCCCATCTCCTTGTAGTGACGATCCCACTGCCCAGTGTCTATCCAACCCATGTTTAGGCTGTTGACCAAGATGTTGTCCTTGGGCAGCGACATCCCCAATGACCGCGACAGCGCGATGCACGATGCACGATTGATCACTGAAGGAATGCCATCGGGTGTCGGAATCACACCCGCCAGCGCATTGATTTCGATTATTCGCCCCCAGCGCTGCTGACGCATGTGCGGCACCACCGCCTGCACAAAACGGAAGTGGCCCATCTGCAAGATATTGGCGTGTTCCAGAATCAGTTCCGGAGTCAGCGTCTCAAGATTGCCTCCGCGCCCCTGACCGGCGTTGTTGACTAGCACATCGACGCCGCCCCAGGCAGATGCAACTTCAGCGACGAAGGCTTTGACGCCCTCGCTATCGGTCACGTCCACAGCACGGGCGATGACCGCCTGAGCCTGCTCCGCTAACTGATCACCCGCGGCTTTCACCGCCTCCTCACTGCGGGCGCAAATTGCGACACGGGCGCCTTCAGCGGCGAAGGCGCGGGCGATTGCCAAACCGATACCGCGTGACGCACCCGTTACGATGACGCGTTTTCCACTCAGATCAATGTTCATGACGGTTCCTGTGCTGTTGTTGTTTTTCTGGCTACCTGTCAGGTCGTATCGGTGCACTGTCGCAGCTCGACTTCGACCGGGTTAAACCATTTAAACCGAAAAATACCGACGGACAAAGATTATTTGAACATTTATGTTTGATCTGTTCAGTAACGCCCGAAGGCGCTAAGCTGCGGCTTAGCAGCCGAAAGCATCGATTTACAATTAATTCTGTATAGAGAACTGCAATCTTTATGTGGAATTTTGAATTCTGATCCGTTACGGTGGCATTCAGCTGAAGAGGCTTGGCGATTAGTCGAAGTGGCGCGAGCCCTCAGGAGCCAACCGTTCAGATGGAAGTACGCAGTGACGGAGCAAGCTGTATAAGTCGCTGAAGAAACCGTTTGAATGTACATAAACGACTGAAAATAAAAATAAAAGGTAGTTTGTATGAACGACATGTTTCGCTGCAGTCGAAAAATTACCCACGGAGCACTGACGCTCCTGACGCTGGGCATCGCTCAAGGCGCTTTCGCAGCCGCCATTGATTTGCCTAACCCGGATTACCGCCTACGGATCGATACAACCGTGCGCTACAACCTGGGTATGCGTATGGAAGGTCAGGACAGCCACATCGCCCACAGCCCTTCTTATGACGAGTCTGATGGCAAGTTCGGCAAGGGCGATATTGTTACAGATCGTCTCGATCTGTTGAGCGAAATCGATTTCTCGTACCTGAATCAGTGGGGCGCTCGACTGAGTGCTTCCGGCTGGTATGACCAGGCTTATCACAACACCGACGTAAAAAGTAACGTTGCCGGGTACGCCACCAGTTACAACAACAACAGCTATAGCAGCGAGGTTAAACGCTACGTTCGCGGGCCATCAGGGGAAATTCTCGATGCCTTCGTGTGGAAGAACTTCAATATTGGCGCCACGCCGGTCAACGTGAAGATCGGTCGTCACACTAACTACTGGGGTGAAGGCCTGCTGTTCGGCGCCCACGCCATTTCCTATTCCCAGGCACCCACCGATGGCGTGAAAGCGTCAACCAGTCCGGGTATCGAAACCAAGGAAGTGTTCCTGCCACTCGGGCAGATATCCGCCAAAGCGCAAGTCACTGACAACCTGTCAGTCGCCGGTCAGTACTTCTATGAATGGGAACCCACCCGGATTCCGTTCGGTGGTACTTACTTTGGCGCAGCCGACCCCCTATTTGAGGGCCCGGACCGTCTTCCAGTGGCAGCCAACGGCGCGACCTTCCAACGCCAGGATTCGAAGTTCGGGCGTGAGGGTCAGAACTGGGGTGTGATGTCCAAACTTAACGTTGAAGCCATCGAATCAACCTTCGGCGTTTACTACCGCCAGTTCGATGACTATCAGCCTTGGTTTTCCCCTGAAGTCAAAGCTGCGCTGGGCGAGTACCGAGTCATCTATCCGCGCGGTGTGAAGTTGGCGGGTATGAGCTTCTCGCGGGTATTCGACACTGTTTCGGTCGGTTCTGACCTGTCGTATCGCCATAACGGCGCGTTGAATGCCACGGGTATCAGCACGGCCGACAACGAAGGCCCGCGCGGTAACACCATTCACTTCGTGGCCAACGCCGTGTACGGCGTACCGCGTAACTTCATCTCGGACAACGGCACGCTGGTCGGTGAGTTTGCCTACAGCCACCTGGACAGCGTCACAGAACACCCTGAGTTGTTCAAAGGTGATACCACTGCTCAATGCGTCAACGGCCACACGCCGACTATTGCTGGTTCAGGTGACAAGTCTGACGGCTGCTCGACCAAAAACTACTATGCCGTGGCAGTTAACTACACGCCGCAATACTTGAACGTTTTCCCATCGTGGGATATGGATGTACCGATCACCGCCAACTATGGTATTCACGGCAACGCAGCCACAGCAGGCGGCGGTAGCGAAGGCGCATTGGCTTGGTCTGTAGGTACCCACTGGACCTACGCCCAGCTGTATGAATTCACGCTCCGTTATGCAGACACTGCAGCCCAAGCCAAGAACCTGAGCAATAACACCGTAGCCGGTAACGGCAACGTCGGTGGTACTGACCGCGGCTGGCTGGACTTCACGTTTAAAACCTCCTTCTGATAAATCCAATAAAAACGGAGACAGTCTGAAATGAAAAGACAACTTGCCTTATCCGTTGTTCTCCTGGGGTTTGCCGCCACGGCCCTGGCCGCAGCACCTGACGCCCAGGAATTGGGTAAGAGCCTGACGCCCTTCGGTGCGATCAAGGCTGGCAACGCCGAGGGGACCATTCCTGCTTACGAGGGCGGTTACACCAAAATTCCTGAGGGCTTCAAGCCGGACAGTGGCTTTTGGGTCGATCCGTTCAAGGACGAGAAACCGCTGTTTCGCATTGATGCGAAAAACGTCGATAAGTACGCGGATAAATTGAGCGAAGGTCAGAAGATGATGCTCAAGAAATTCCCTGACTACTATTTCGACATTTTCCCCACTCACCGCACTACGGCCTATCCGAAAGACGTACTCGAAGCGACCACGCGTAATGGCAGCCTGACCTGCATCCTCAAAGACGGCTTGGCGGTCGATCCAGCGTGCCGCGGCGGGCTTCCGTTTCCATTGCCAAAAACGGGCAACGAGGTCATGTGGAACCAGCAACTGCGCTTCCGCGTTGGCCATGGTTATTCGACCACCTCGTCGTCCAACAGCTGGGTGATTGACGCCAACGGCGTCGTGACCAAGACGGCTGAACAGGCCACCTTCGAAGAAGCACCTTGGTATCAGGTAGATCAGGCTGATCGCGATCCGATGATGTATTCCCGGGTGTTCTCGGTGAACGGCTATCCGGCACGCCGCGCGGGTGAAGTGGTTGGGCTCAACGACTACCTCGACCCTGGCGCCAAGCCACGTCGCTCCTGGAGTTATTCGCCGGGGCAACGTCGGGTCAAACTGGCGCCTGAGTTCAACTACGACACTCCGGTGGCGAGTCAGGGCGGTGTGACGCTGTTCGACGAATTGCAGATGTTTTCCGGCGCTCAAGACCGTTTCGATTACAAACTGGTCGGCCGCAAGGAAATGTACATTCCGTACAACGCCTACAAGTTCTATTTCGATGCCAAGCAAGAAGATCAATTCATGCCGCATCACGCCAACCCGGCGCTGGAGCGTTGGGAATTGCACCGCGTATGGGTAGTTGAAGCGACTCTCAAGCCGGGCATGCGTCACGTTTACGGCAAGCGTACTTACTACCTCGACGAAGACACCTTTGGCGCGGGTCTGTATGACGCCTGGGACAAGAGCGGCGCGCTGTACCGTTCGATCTTCCTGGGTGGTATCCAGATGTACGACAAAACCATTCCGTACAACGTGAAAAACGTGGTCTACGACTTCAACAAGGGCATGTGGGCTTTGCTCAACGACGGCCTCAAGGGTGGTTACAAGATCTCTGATACGCCACGGGCCGAGCGCGACATGAACGCCGAGGCAATCGTTGCCAAGGAAACCCAGCGCTAGCCAGCTGCGGATTGGCCGCGCGACAGCGATCTCATCTCGCTGCGCGTGGCCGAGCACTACCGCTTTACCCATGATTAGCGAAAGTGTGCGGCGTCGGCTCAGGCTGCGTCGCACACCGGTTGCACGGTTGAGGACAATAATAATGACCCATCCCGGCCTTTACGTAATTCAGTCGGTTGCCCGTGTTATTCGGTTAACGAGTGCTACTCGTTTGACGAGTGCCACCCTAATTTCTTTGGCGCTGCTCGGCGGTGTCGCACACGCGGCATCGAACGTCATCGTCGATACCTTGCGCGAACCTGCTCCCGTGGTCGACTTGCGTTTGCCGGCGCCGGTATTAGCCGTGGCCCGCGCCGGTGAGGCCTTGGTCAGCGTGGGGCTGCACGGTTTGATTCAGCGGTCGGTCGACGGTGGCCAGACTTGGCAGCAAATGCCCAGCCCGGTCGCGACTGACCTGGTGCAGGTACGCTTTCGCGACGCCTTCAACGGTTGGGCCGTCGGCCACGACTCTGTGGTGTTGCACACCCTCGACGGCGGTTTGACCTGGAAGACCCAGCTCGATGGCCGTAGTTTGCTGACGCTGTTACGTAGTATCTACAGTCCACGCGCCGATAAAGGCGATGAAGTCGCCGCGAGCATGCTTCAGGAAGTCACGCTGGCGCTCAGTACTTCGGCCACCCCGGACGTATTGAGCGCTCCGTTTCTCGACGTGTTGTTCGACGCACAGGGCAACGGCTTTGTGGTCGGCGCGTTTGGCATGATCTTGCGCAGTGCTGACGACGGCAAAACCTGGGAGCCCTGGACCGATCGCACCGACAACGGGCGACGCATGCACCTGTACGGGCTGGCCGAAGATGCTGGAGTGTTCTATGTCAGCGGCGAACAAGGCCTGCTGATGCGTCTCGATCCCGCGACCCAACACTTCACGCTGGTCACTACGCCGTATGCCGGCACGTTGTTTGGCGTCAATGCCAAAGCTGATCTGCTACTGGTTTATGGGCTACGCGGCAATCTGTTCGCCAGTCGCGACAATGGGCAGAACTGGCAGAAAGTCGAAACTGGAATTGATTCCAGCCTGGTGAGCACCGTCGACCAAGGCTCCACCACGATTTTGGTCAGCCAGGGCGGGCAGATCGCCGCATTGGATCGCAGCACCTTGCAAGTCACTGCGCTTGTCACCGAGCCGGGCGGAGATATTTACGCCGCCAGCGATTCCGGTCAGGCCGGACAACTGATCGTGACCCGTTTTTCCGGTACCAAGGTCGTTCAGATCGCGAAGGCGAACTGAGTCCACCCGGCACCTTTGAGTGAGAAAGCAGCGATGGTAGAGCAAAAGTACAACAGCGGAATGCCGGTGATACGCGACCTCAAGGACTTCGACAAGTCGTCCGGCGGTTTGCTTGAGCGGATCATTTTCAATAACCGCATTTTGATAATCGTCGCCTGCGTTCTGGCTACTTTGACGCTGGGTTTTTTCGCAACGCGGCTGCAGGTCAACGCCAGCTTCGAAAAAATGATTCCAAGCAACAGCCCGTACATCAAGAATTACCTGGCCTATAAAAATCAGCTGCCGGGGTTGGGCAATACCATTCGCATCGTGGTCGAGAATAAAAAAGGTGACATCTACGACCCGGAATATCTGCAGACTCTGCAAAAAGCCAACGACACCCTCTACCTGATTCCGGGCGTTGATCGCTCGTGGATGAAGTCGTTGTGGATGCCCATCGTGCGCTGGAAAGAAGTGACCGAGCAGGGCATCGAAGGCGGCGCCGTGATGCCGTCGACCTATAACGGCAGCGAGGCCTCGATCAACGCCTTACGCCAGAACATCGCCCGGGCCGGGATCGTCGGCAACCTGGTGTCCAACGATTCGAAGTCGAGCATGATCGTCGCGCCGTTGCTTGATACCAACCCGAAAACCGGTTTACCCCTGAGTTATGGTGACTTCTCCAAGCAGCTGGAAGAACAGATTCGTTCGCTGGAAAGCCCAACCATCGGTATCCATATCGTCGGCTTCAGCAAGCTGGTTGGCGACTTGATCGATGGCTTGTATTCGGTGATGTTCTTCTTCGGCATCTCGGTGGTGATCGCCGCGCTGTTCGTTTACTTCTACACCCGATGCCTGCGCAGCACCTTGTTGCTGGTCGGCGTGGCGATTGCCGGTGTGGTGTGGCTGCTGGGCTTGATGGAGCTGCTCGGCTACGAGCTGGACCCGTATTCGATTCTGGTGCCTTTCCTGATCTTCGCCATTGGCCTGTCCCATGGCACGCAGAAAATGAATGGCATCCTGCAGGACATTGGTCGCGGCACCCATAAATACATCGCTGCGCGTTATACCTTCCGCCGCCTGTTCTTGACCGGTCTGACGGCACTGCTGACCAATATCGTCGGCTTCGCGGTGCTGGTCATCATCGATATTCCGGTGATCCGCGACTTGGCACTGACTACCAGCATTGGTGTGGCGGTACTGATTTTCACCAAATTGCTGCTGATTCCGGTGGCGTTGTCGTACATCGGCGTGAGCAAAAAAGCGGCGCGCATTGCCATTGAAAAAGACCAGGCTGGCGAAGCCAATAAAGGGCTGTTGGGGCGCATCTGGAAAAGTCTTGACCGCTTCACCGAACGACGCTGGGCCACGGCCGTCATCGTCATGTCGGTAGCCGTCACAGCGGTAGGTTGCGTGGTGATGATGCACCTGAAAGTGGGTGACCTTGACCCGGGTGCCCCGGAGTTACGCCCCGACTCACGCTATAACCGCGACAGTGCCTTCATCACCGCCAACTACGGGCTGTCCAGCGACCAGTTTGTAGTGATCATGAAGACAGCCGAAGACAGCTGTCGTCTGTACCCGGCGTTGCAGGCCATGGACCAGTTGGCTTGGCGCCTGCGTCAAACTGAAGGCGTGCAGACCACGAATTCTTTGGCGGAAAACGTGCGGATGATTACCGCAGGGATGGCCGAGGGCAGCGGTAAATGGCTGACTATCAGCCGTGACCAGGCAATCACCAACTCGTCGGTTGACGCCGCGATGATTTCCTCACCGGGCATCACTAACCAACAGTGTTCGGTGACGCCACTGATTGCTTACTTGACCGACCACAAGGCCGACACCCTGACTCGGGTGCTGAACGTGGCCGAAGACTTCGCCAAGCAGAACAACAGCAAACCCGACGCACCGCAATTCCTGCTGGCGGCCGGTAACGCGGGGATTGAAGCGGCGACCAATATCGAGGTCGAGAAGGGCATCATCACCATGTATTTCGCGGTCTACGGCGCCACCGCGCTGTTGTGCCTGCTGACCTTCCGCAGCTGGCGCGCGACGCTGGTGGCGATCATTCCGCTGATCATGACCACCATCATCTGCAAAGCATTGATGGTCTGGCTGGGAATTGGTCTTAAGGTCGCGACCCTACCGGTCATTGCCGTAGGTGTCGGGGTCGGCGTGGATTACGCCTTGTATCTGCTCAGCGTGCAGTTAGCGGTACAGGCACGTGGCGGTTCACTGGCAACGGCTTATCGTCGCTCGCTGGACTTCACTGGCCGGGTGGTGGCCTTGATCGGTCTGACCATGGCCGCTGGTGTGATTACCTGGGCCTGGTCGCCGATCAAGTTCCAGGCCGACATGGGCATCCTCCTGACCTTCATGTTCTTGTGGAACATGCTCGGCGCTCTGGTACTGATCCCGGCGCTGTCGCACTTCCTGTTAAATCCAAAAATCAACACCTCGGCGCAAGAATCCGAGGTGGATCAGTCCGGTGCGGTTGAACCGCTGCTACCAGAGCATCGGCCGCGAAAAAACTCTGCCGCGATCATCGCGCATTAGTGCTCAGGCCCGAACAGGCAGCTGCCGACGAATAAAAAAAGGACCTGTCGCTTGAACGATGGGTCGAGTGAATACGCTAAGGGGATAACGGTATGTTCGAATTATTGATGAGCGCTGACATGATGGTTCCGGATCCGGACGCCATGACCGAGAAACTGGTCGATAAGCTCGGTATTTTCAAACACGAGCGCTGGCGTCAGGCGTTCGATCATCATCCGTACATCGCGCATTTTTTGCGGGTACACAAATCGCTGGCGGTCTCGCCGACCCGTGTCGAGCCTCAGTGGCACCTGGACAAGCCGAACCTGGGCGATCCGCTGTTTCACGACTTCCTTGAAAGCCTGAAAGAGTTTCAGGGGCGCCACCGGCCGATGATCACCCATTCCATCGTGTTGGCGACCCACGGCCACAAGTTCGACGCTCTGGTAGAAAAACTTATGCGTCGCCGCCTGCCTTTCCGTATGGCGCAGCGCACTGACGACATGCCGTTCGACCGTCTATGGCTAGGTGCGACTCCAGAACAACCGTATTACCAGCCTTCGGTAGACGGCGGCCTGTGCATTGAAATCATGCCGATGGAACCGTTGCAGATGCCGCCGGAGACCTTTGCCGAGCCTGCACCCCAGGCAAAAGACCCCAAGCCCGGCGACATGATTCGCGTCACCGCACGCGGTTTTCTGGTGCGTGATCTGGATGACACCCTGCGCCGTTGCTCAAGCAACCTTGATTGGGAGCCCAGCGGTCCGGTTCAAACCCTGCACGGCGAAGGTTATCGCCGGGCGCGCATGGGCTTCACTCTGGCCAACAGCGCCACATTGGACATCATCGAAGCCAGCCGTTGGGATGGCGATGCAGGGTTGTACCTCAACAGCTGGGGCCCTGGCCCTTACTACATCCGCATTGGTGTCCACGGTCTGGCGGCGAAGGCCGATGACCTGCGCGCCCGTGGTACTAAATTCCAGTGGATCGAATCCAGTGAAGCGGTAGGCGGTAAATCGCTGATTCGTATCGATCCTAAAGAACTTGACGGTCAGTTGTTTGAGTTCGAGGAGTGCTGAAATGAATGGCAGATCCTTGCAGGACTCATCGATTGTGATCAATGAGGCAGTTCGTATTGAACGTGAGGGCGCGATTGGCTGGTTGATCCTGACCCGCCCCGGGCAGATCAACGCCATCAATGACAACATCCGTCAAGGTGCGCCAGCCGGACTGCGCATCCTGGAAGCTGACCGTGATGTGCGGGTGATCATTATTCGCGGTGAAGGTGATCGCGGGTTTTGTGCCGGTGCCGACATCAAGGAGCGGCGGGGTGACGAAACGGCCTTGCAGGTTCGTCAGCGGATGCAAGGTTCACGCTGGATCGAGGTATTGGACAGCATCGCCAAACCGGTGGTGGCTGCAATCCATGGTTACTGCATGGGCGGTGGCCTGGAACTGGCGCTGGCCTGCGACATTCGTTTTGCAGCGCCAGACGCGATTTTTGCGCTGCCGGAAACTGGCCTCGGCTTGATTCCTGGTGGTGGCGGAACCCAGCGCCTGTCGCGGGTGGTAGCGCCGGGGCGGGCGTTGGATATGCTGTTGACCGGTGACCGAATGAACGCCAGCGAAGCCCGTGAAATCGGGCTGGTCAGCCGGATTGCCAGTGACAGCGCCAGTCTGTTGCAAGAAGTCGCGACCTTTGCCTTGCGTATCGCCGCCAAGCCGCCCGCGGCCTCGGCCTTCGTTAAGCAGGCGGCGAGGGCTGCACTGGAACTGGACTTGAAAAGCGGCCTGGAACTGGAGCTGGATCTGTTCGCGCTGTTGGCGCCAAGCAAAGACGTAAAGGAAGCCGCGTTGGCCTTCGCTGAGCGTCGTGAGCCGCTGTTTACCGGTGAATAAGCGCTGCTGTTGAGCGGTGCGTTTCATTACGAGTTTTAGAACAACAAGAAGAGCACACCATGAACACAGGATCGATTAACACAGGAAAGCTGGCAGGACGGGTCGCCATCGTTACCGGCGCCGGCAATGGCCTGGGCGCCGAATGTGCCCGGGTATTGGCCGGTCACGGGGCGCAGGTAGTGGTGGTCGATATTGACGGCGGTGCAGCGATCACCGTAGCGGAATCGCTGGCCATATACGGCGTCGAGTCCATGGCGCTACGGGTCGACGTGTCTTCGGAGGAAGAAGTCGAGGACATGGTGATCCAGATCAAACGCCGCTTTGGTCGCATCGATGTACTGCACAACAATGCTGCCGTGCTCAACGTCGAACAGCGCCAGCGTGACCGCGATATTTGCAACCTGGATATGGCGGCTTTTGATAGGGCTATCGCGGTGAACCTGCGCGGCGCAGTGCTGTGCAGCAAGTACGCGATTCCAGTAATGCTGGAGCATAAAAGCGGATCGGTGATTTTCGCCACCTCAGGTTTGGGCATGCAGGGCGACCTGTCGCTGACCGGCTACGCCACTTCCAAGGCTGCGTTGATGATGCTGCCCAAGCTGATTGCCGCGCAGTACGGCAAGCAGGGCATTCGGGCCAACGCGGTGCAAATCGGCTTGGCGCCAGCGGAAAACGCCCACGCTTCAATGCCTGCCGAATTGTTGGACATCATCCGCGACAACCACCTGACCCCAGAGCTGGGCACGCCTCGGCAGATTGCCGATGTGGTGGCGTTCCTGGCGTCGGATGAGTCGTCGTTTGTCACCGGCACCACGCTGGTGGCCGATGGCGGTTTCAGCAGCCATACGCCGTCATTGGTGGCGATGCGCGCGCTGTTCGAAAAACTGGGTCGCGCGGGCATGTAAACGCCTCCCGTATTCTTTTCACCTGCAGGCTGACGCGCTGTGTATCGACACGGCGTAGCGCCGCCTCGCGGGTGCTCTACGCACTGTGATGCAAGCCTGAAGGGATCTGGACATGAACAATGCTGCGCAGAAATCCGAATACGATGTGGTGATTGTCGGCGGCGGCCATAACGGCTTGTCGGCCGGCTGCTACCTGGCAGCGGAAGGCAAATCCGTGGTGGTGCTGGAAGCGTTGGATAAGGTCGGCGGCATGGCGTCGTCTGGCTATCTGATCCCTGAAGCGCCGCAGCATCTGGTGCACCCGTGCGCCGCTGACTTGTTGTCGCTGCGTGCGCATTCGGTGGTTGAAGAGTTGCAGCTGGAACGGCATGGTTTCAAGCAGGTGGAGCTTAAGCCAGCGTATGTCTATCTGCACCCGGACGGCACCTCTTTGGTGTTCTGGCGTGACCCCGCGAAAACTGCTGAAGAAATCCGCAAGTTCTGCCCAGAAGATGCCGACGCTTACATGAAGTTCATCGAGGTGATCTACGCCTTGCTCGACGTCGTGCACCCGATGATGCGCGTCGACCCGGCGCAGAAAAATTTCGGCGTCAAGTTCAAGGCCTTCCGTACGTTGCGCAAACATAAGGCGCTCAAGGCGGACATTTTTGCCCTGGCCACGGGCTCGGCCTATGGCGCTGCGGTGGAACGCTTTGTACACCCGGTGACCATCTCGGCACTGACCTGTTTGACTGGCGCTGCGGGCCCGGTCAAGGCTGATGGCAGTGGTTTGTATTTTGCGGTGCTGGGCTTCCTGCACCGCTTTGGTATCGGCCGACCGATTGGCGGCATGCAGACCATTCCGGACGCAATGCTCGCGCGTTTCAAAGAGCTGGGTGGGGAAGTGCGCACCCACGTGTCGGTCAGCGAGATCATTTCGGTCAAGGGCCGTGCGACAGGGGTAAGACTGGCGGACGGGCAGGTGATCAAGGCCAAAGCCGTCGTCGCCAGCTGCCACCCGAAAATGGCCCTGGACATGGTCACTGCCGGAGAGCTAGAGCGTAAGTGGCTGACCCGAATCGCCATGGCTCCGGCCAATGCCCATGGCGGTTCGCCGCTGAAAGTTGATATCGCCCTGAGTGGCCAGATCAGCGTGCCACTGCATCAGTCGAAACGTACCGATGGCTTAAATTTGCGGGGCCCGGTGTTGTTGGTCGGGACCGCGGAAGCGGTAATCGAGAACTTTGAATCCGCAGCTCGCGGTGAAATTCCGACGTTGCCATGGATGTGGATCGCCACCCCTAGCGCCATCGATGCCTCGCAAGCCCCCGACGGTCAAGACATCGTTTACCTGTACCCGCCAGCGATGCCGGTTAACCCACGGGAAGGCTGGGACGCGATCCGTGCCGAAGCCATACGCCGTACGATTGAATTTGCCAGCCAATACGTGCCTGAGATTGCCACGATGGAGATCGGCCGCCGCACCGAAAACGCACCGGAACTGGCCAAACGCCTCAATGCGCACAACGGCTGCGTACTGCACATCGACACCTCAATCTTCCGCTCCAGCGGCATGCGCCCGGCAGCGGGCCTGGGCGGAGACACACTGCCCATCGCCGGGTTGTTCTTC
>NZ_JAMFRV010000697.1 GCF_026224925.1 Pseudomonas sp.
AATTAGAGTGTGATGAATTTATGAGTATGCGCGCGAACGTGATGTGGGAAGACTCGGTTTGGGAGCAGCTTCAGCAGATTCCCAAAGGCGAGCGCAGCCGCCTGGTGAACGAAGCGGTGAGCAGGACTTTGGAACTGCGTCGCCGCGAGGGAGCGATGCAGGAGATGGACCGCTTGCGCGCCAAGCTTCCCAGGATCAACGTCAACGTGGTTGAGGAAGTGCGTAAGGATCGTGCGAGGACGCACGGGTGAATGTAGCCGTGGTCGATGCATCGGTCATTTTGAAGTGGGTCCTCGAGCAGAACGAGGAAGACTTGGAGCGCGCACGAGCCATTCAGCTGGCGGCTGTTCAAGGCAAGCTGCGCCTGCTGGTGCCGACCCTGTGGCGCTTCGAGGTCGGCAATACCCTGGTTCGGAAGGTGCCCGACCAGGCCGATACTTGGCTGCATTTGTGTGAAACCAGTGGCCTGGAAGAAATGTCTGTCACTGACGAAGTACAGGCGAAAACGGTTGAGCTGTGTCGTAAGCACGGCGTCACGTTTTACGACGCGAGCTATCATGCACTGGCCCTGGTCGCCAAAGGCATGTTTGTTACGGCGGACGAGCGTTATGTGGCGAAGGCCAAGGTGAGCGGATCGGTCGTGCACCTGTCGGAGTTCGAGGTTTGATATAAGTTGAGGATTGGCACAGAAGAGATGTAGAGGAGTTGAACATGAACGTCAGTAAGATGGACAAGGTGCTTCTCGGAATCACGGTGGTGATTGTTACGGTGGCCGCCGCCACTATTCACATGTGGCTGGCGTTTCTCGTGCTACCCACATCCGTCGCCGCCGCCGTAGCTCTTACTCGCTATCTAGCTGCGCAACGAGTCAGGGCAGTGAATGCGACGGTTGGTGAAGATCCAACTACGCCGGCTCAGATCGAAAGCGCGAGCATCAATCCCGCCACTGGGCTTCCCATGGCCGGATCGGTGGATGTTCGCGGCAATCTGTTCGGGCAGAATGAGGCCTTTGGTACGAACATCTTTGGTCGCCACGACGACTGACGTTGCGCGAGAACCTTGGTCAGCGCTTTTTGTCCGGCTGATCTGAATTTGGGTCAGGCAACGTCAGCTTTTCCAGAACTGCCTGCTGAGTCAGCGATTTCTTCTCTGCCTCGCTCATTTCACCCTCGACGCGTCGCTTGGTGGCGACAGCCTGGATGCCCTCGCCTGATTGATCTCTCCAGACGTCCTGCGTCAATTCATTTTCTTTTGCCGCGCCATCACCACGGGCTGAGTCAACCTGTGCATCCACGCTTGTCTTGTCGAGATTGCTGGCGGCGGCACCACCCGCAACCCGTCCGGCCCCTTCTGATCTAAGTTGATGAACATCGGCACTCCCAGTGCCGTGGATATCCGCCATCCATTCCCTGCCTGTGTCGGATACCGAGTCTGACGAGAGCGGCCCCACGGTCTTGGTGATCTGATCTGCGAATGTTTCGGAAAACTCACGCATCTTGAGCGTAAGCTCAGCCTGGGCCGCTGGGTCTCCGCCCTGTGCACCTTCCCGAATTAGGCTCAGCGCTTTGTTCTGGTCCCCCATCTTGTCTGCGAGCCAGTTCTTGAACTTGTCGTCGAGTTGGGTGCGGGCGCCGAACCCATCGCCCTCGCTCAAGCTGCGCGCCTCTTGGAATGATCGTGCTCGCTCAACGGAAGCATTCGCAGTCGTCGCGACGGAAGTTTCCTTTGAGAACTGGCTGGTCGCACCCTTGGCGTAGCCTTGCATGTCGCTTCCGCTATAGCTGCCTGCGACATCGGCGCCAGCCTTGAGCGTCGTCGCCAATGCTGTTCCGAACGTCGTGTCGTAGCCGAGTTCCTTTGCGCGATCGAGCACCTTTTGCTTTCCAGCCTGGTCACCTGAAGCGTAATTGCCGCTTACGCTGATATTTGCGTTGGCGCCCCCTTGGACAGGAAGCCCGCTGGGTGTTTCGATTCCAAGGTTCCCGGAGAGGCCCACTCCGTTGTTGAACATGAGCTGTGCTGTTTCGCCTCGGGTAAGCTGGGTGCCTTCCCGCAGCTTGTCCAGCATTCCCGTCGTCTCACTGTAATTGCGTTGGAAGTCCGCCGCCGTGGCCTTGTCGACGTTGTTGCGGAAATCCTGGCTCCTCGCGAGCTGACTGTTCATCTGGTCCAATTCCGAGAGCTGCGATCCGATCCGTTGCGATTCAGCAACGCTGTCCGAGCGGGCCGCCCGGGTCGCTTCGGCGGTCCCTCTCTCGATTGAGCCCCGCACTGAACTTTCCAATGCCATCGACACCGGAAGCGCCGACATCGGCATCGAATCGAATTCGTGCCCGGCCGCCGTTTTGCGCATGATCCCGTCGCCGCCGGTCATCTGGGCATAGCCGGCCTGCGTGGACGGCGCCGCATTCTGTGCCCACCAGTTGGCATTGCCGAAACTGGTATTCCCCAACGAGACGTTGCCGGTGGTGGCTTCGCCGGCGGCGCTGCTGGCCGTCTTCTCGTAGCTGGAGAGGATGCCTTGCGCGGCCGAAGCCAGCATCTGCCCGCTGCCGCTGACCAGCATCCAGGCGATGATCGGGATGGAAATGGTCAGATATCCGGCAAACAGCGAGTAGTCGGACATCACCTGGCCGAAGGCAGTGTAGTTTGCCATCGACAACACCTTGGTGCCGTTGGCCATGGTAATTGCTGGGTTAGCAGCAATGGCGCTGAACACTGTCATTGCCAGATGGATCACAGCAAACAGGAACGGCCACAAGGTGATCCACACCAGCACCTTCGCATACGCCAGCACCGCCCGGTGCCCGCCCGGCATGAGCATCAGGATGAAGGCGAGCGGAAACACGGCATAGATGCCGGCCTGCAGAATATTCTGGATGATCGGCAGATATTTCTGGGCAAGTTGCCCGAGCACGGTGTAGGTCGTTCGCCGCTCTGCCTCCGCCCGTGCCAGGGCATAGTTCTGCGCCGCCGCCGGTGCATTGACTTGGGATGCCCAGGCAGACACGCCGCGCTGCATGGAATTGGCGAGAATCGCCTGGGAGATGATCTGCGATTCGCTGTCGGACAAGCTGCTGAAATATTGCACAGCCACCGGCATAGCCGTCCCGAACTCCGCAATCGCCGCATTGCGGCTCGCCGCCGACACCAACTGAGCTCCATAAAGATTCTCGACATTGGGAATCTCGCTCTGCAGGTCGTGGTTCAAATCCCCGTTTGCCGAGGTATGGCAGATCTCGATAGTTGAGGAGCCGCCGGCCGGCTGATAGGAGAACGCCCGGGCCACCGAGGTGTTGGTCTGGATGAAGGCCCACAGGTCTGGCGCCGTTTCCAGGTCGGTTAGCGTGTACTTGCCCAGCAACAGGTCATAAAACACGCATTGTTGCCAGAAAGAGGCAAAGTTGCCGGCGACCCGCGGATCGGTGATCTCGAACCGCATCGTCGCGTCCACCAGCTTGTTCCCAAACAGCATCCCGTGCGTCGTGTAGTCCATGTCGCCGGGCAGGGAAAACACCGCCTCTGAGGTCTGTGCCAGCCAGTGCCCCACCGCGTTGGAAAACCCCGCCGATGCCGCTAGGCCCAGCGGCACGTTGTTGACCACCGAGGACTGGCTGGGGTCGAGCTCGTCGTCGATGATGACCGTGGCCGTGGGCAGGAAGGCGATGTAGAAGCCCATCGCCGCAAACAGCAGCCACTGAAGGTCGATCAGCGCCCCCTTGTAGGCCGAGCGCAGCATCACGGTCAGCATCCCCAGCAGGATGCCGATCTTCAGCAGGTACATGTAGTCGCCGTTTCCCATGATGGCGACCACACCGTTGAAGATCAGGTTGAGGTACTGACCCCCGCCAAGGGTATAAATCTGCCAGTTCACGGCCGGGTCCTATTCCTTTGCTTGGAACAGCGCGCTTTGAACGATCGCCGGCGACAGACTGCCGACCAAAGCCCGCTCGTAGTCCCGTGCAGCCGTGGTCAGCGACAGCGCTGCGTTGAAATCGGTGGTCACTTTGGAATCGCTCTGGGCGATGGCCTGTCGCGCCTGCCGGATGTCCTGCAGGAAGCCCGTCACCATGTCCTGCTTGCTTTGCGTGGTGAGCTGCGAGGCGCCGGTATCCACCTTCTTGAGCAGGTCCAGCAGATAGGCGTAGAGCAAATCCTTGCCGATGATCTCCCCATACTTGGTCACATCGGCCTGGGCGTTGGCGCCGAGCAGGGCCACCGAAACGGTCAGATATTTGTAGACGGGCAGGGTAGTGGAGCGGATCAAGCCCTGCTCCTGGGTACTCAGGGGCGTATCCGTCTGGATCTTCTCAGTGATCGAGGTCAGCAGCGCCTCCACCTGCGGCACGATGGCCTGGGTCGAGCTGATGGTGATGTTGGTCGTCGTCGAGCTGACATTCAGGCAGGCTGAGGCATCGGTGGTGGCGTCGGAGCATTGGTAGATCGGCACCGTGCCGCCGTGCAGCAGCGCATCCACCAGGTTGCCAGCGCTGGCGTCTGCTGTGGTGGTCAATTGCGAGGCCACC
>NZ_JAMFRV010000698.1 GCF_026224925.1 Pseudomonas sp.
GCCACTCCATCCATGGCAGCTGGCGCAACTGCCCTCGAACATCGCCTTGCCCCTCGGATCGACGCCGGCGGGGCCCTGCTTCGGTGCCAACGATGCCGTCACCGCCTTGGCGGCCGGCAGGTCGTTCGACTTCTGGGCAGGCACGGTTATCAGATAGACCGCGCCTTAAGCTTCCCGAATGAATTCGGTCCCACAGAATCCAAGCCTAACTACTGCGCACGACTACAGCTCAACCACCTTGCCCGACAACGCACTCAACCGCGCCGCGTCCAGCACCACGGCCGAGGCGACTGCATCCCTCGGTTCGACCGGGTTTTTGCCTTTACCTGCGATGGCGTCCTGCAGTTGGCGGTAGTACTCGTTCCAACAACCGCGCTCGGAGGGAATGCGTTCGCGCTGGTCACCTTGTTCGAACCAGCCCCAGCGCCGGTGTTCTTCGACGCCCCAGCTATCGCCTTCGCTTTTTGGCGACAAGCCGGCCAGTGTTGATGCTTCTTGGCCATCCAGGCCTTCAACGCTGTAGCAGCCGGCTGTGCCGCTGACCCTGAAACGAGGGCCAGGATGGTTCTGCAAACAGCTTCCCCACAGATGCGAAACCACGCCACCGACGTGTGTCAGCGAGACAAAAAAGGCGTGATCGAGCTGTTTGTCCGCAGTGGTGAAATCCAGTTCGCCATACACCCGCGACACAGGGCCGAATAACAACAGGGCCTGATCTACTAAGTGACTGCCTAAATCGCGAAGCATTCCACCGCCGCTGACTTTGCCCACCGATTTAGGTGAAAAACGTTCGACCCGGGATTCAAAGCGGGTGATGTCACCCAGCACGCCGTTGTCGATCAGTTTACGAACGGTCAGGAAATCCGAATCCCAGCGGCGGTTTTGATAGACGCTAAGCAGCACGCCGCGTCGCTCAGCGGCCTCTACCAATTCAAGGGCCTGGGCGGCGTCGTTGGCGAACGGCTTGTCGCTGACCACCGCCACGCCTAACTCAATGGCTTCGAGGATCAGCGCCCTGCGCGAGGCCAACGGTGTTGAGATCACCACGGCATCAACACCGTTGGCAACCAACGCCGCCAGCGAATCGAACGCCAATACTTTGGGATAGTCCTGGGCCAATTCCAGGCGCCGTTCCGGGGAACGCGTCACCACGCCGACAAAGTTGGCACCGGGCAAACTGGCGATCAACGGCGCATGAAAATAGCGCCCGCCTTTGCCATATCCGACCAATCCAATACGCATTTATATCTCCTTCTCATTCGAATTTAGTGCTGCGGCCTTAGCAAGCAAGCTGCTCCAACCTTTTTGTGGATTACCCCAGATCCGGCGTCATACCGAGATTTACTGTGGGACCGAACTTGTTCGGGAAGCAGACAACGCGGTTTATCAGACATACCGCAGCGCGACTTTCGCGAACAAGTTCGCTCCTACAGGGGATCTGTGGATTGCCCTCAAAAACAGAACTCTCCACAGAGTGCGTGTTCATCTGATCAGCTCGCCACGCACCCGTTCCAACATGAAGCGGCTAGATTCATCTGCGCGCTCTTCCCAGGCGAATACCGAGACGGTGGCGATGCCATCGAACTTGATGTCTCTAAGGGTAGAAAAGAATGCCTGCCAGTCCACATCGCCCTGCCCAATGTCCAGATGTTGATGCACCGTGGCCGTAACACCCGGTGGATTAACGATGTAGCGCAGGCCCGATGAGGCTCGGTGGTTATAGGTGTCAGCGATGATCAAGTGGGTGAGCTTATCGCCTGCATAGCGGAGCATCGTGGCGATGTCGCCTTTGCCATCGTCGTAGAAGAAAGTGTGCGGCGCGGCATAAAGATAGTTGATCCAGTCAACATCCAGGCCGCGGATGATGTCCACTGACTCGTTATTGCGTTCGCAGAAGTCATAGGGGTGCGCTTGAATGTCCAGCTTCACCCCTTCGCGCTCGAAGATCGGCATCAGTTCGTCCATGGATTTCATGAACTGGTTTTCACAGACCAAGGCGTTGTCGGCTTGGCCGCTAAATTCGGTGTTGATCAGTGGGCAGTCCATTTCAACAGCGACCTGGATGGCACGCTTCCAGTTGCGTACGGCGGCTTTGCGCAGGTCTTCGTCGGCGCCGGCCCAGTGGTAAAGCGGCAGCAGTGAGGACAGTTGAACGCCGGCGTCGCTGAGGGCCTTGCGAAATTCTTTGATCCGCGCCCGGTCGACGCGTGGGTATTTGTAGAAGGGCAGGAAGTCTTCGCGGGGTGACAACTCAATGTGCTCGTAACCCAGCTCGGCTACTTTATCGACCATTTGCCCTAGGGACAGATGGCGGTACATGTAGGGGTCCAGTGCAATGCGCATAGTTACTCTCCTTCTTTTTATACCTTTGTTTTTTATGACTTCGGTGCTGGGTTTTGATGGTTTTACGCGGCCTTTTTCCGTAATTTGAGATTCAATTCACATCAAATCTCAAAGGCACAACTCGGTCACGGTGAGAGCGAATTCATTCGCGAAGCTTTTTTCAGCCGTAGAACGCAGGCCGCTCCGGCAAGCTTACCGGGACGATTGCCCCACTTTTTTGCGCTTCGATACAGGCATCAGCAGTGACTGCTGCAGCGTAGCCATCCCACGCCGAGGGGCCGCCGATTTGGCCGGTGCGTACGCTGTCGATGAACGCTTGCAGTTCCACGTCGTAGGCGGCAATGAAGCGGTCTTTCCAGTCCATCAGGATTGCATTGGACAGTTTGGCGCCGCTGCGTAGTTGCACCTGTGAAGGCTCAGGCAGACGCGCAATGCCCGTTTCGCCGACGACTTCACACTGGATGTCGTACCCGTACTGGCAATTGACGAACACTTCGACGTCGATGCGCGTGCCTTTGGCGGTTTCCAGCAAAACGATTTGCGGGTCTTTAAGGTGGGCGAAGGCTTTGCCTGATTTGCGCGGGAACACCACCTGCACCGAGACGTAATCGTCGTCGAGCAACCAGCGCAGCACGTCGATCTCGTGGATCAAGGTGTCGGTGATTGCCATGTCAGTTTTGTAATTCTCACCCACGGTCGGGTTGCGGTGCGCGCAGTGGAGCATCAAGGGTTCACCGATTTGCCCGCTGTCGATGACCACTTTAAGCGCGCGATAGCCTTCGTCATACGGGCGCATGAAACCGACTTGAACCAGACGCTTGCCATACGCGATTTCAGCGTCGACGATCCGTCTGCAACCTTCAGCAGTCACCGCCAGCGGCTTCTCGCAGAACACTGGTTTGCCAGCGGCGATCGCTGCCAGCACGAACTCTTCGTGGGTCGGCCCCCAAGACGTTACTAACACGGCTTCCACATTCGGCGCGGCGATCAGTGCGTGGCCGTCGGAGTAGACCTCGGCGGTCAGGCCCAAGTCGCGGGCAACCTTGGCCGCTTGCTCAAGGTTGATGTCGGTCAAGGCCACAACCTCACTGCCCAACAACGTCTTGCTCAACCGCCGAATGTGATCCTGGCCAATTGCGCCGGTGCCTATTACGCCTAATTTCAACGCCATTTCACTGCTCCCATTGTCATTGTTGTGGAGTGAGTCATCAGTATTTGCGGGCTTTCGCCAATTCTTTATTGAGCTTTTCGAACACCTGGGCGGTGGTGCCTTTGGTTGAAACTTCAGCGACACCGACTCGCCACCACGACAGGTATTTGTGAATCATGGTCTTGGGTAAAACCTTGATATCGATCAGGGTCGAAACGGTCTGTTGTTGCGCGTCGATCAACGCCGCTTCCAGCTCCGCAACGGTCTTCACCTTGTAGGTTTTGCAGCCATACGCCGCAGCGCTCATGGCGAAGTCCACGGGAACAAAATCGCCGTCGAGCTTGCCGGTTTCCGGGTTACGGAAGCGGAACTCGGTGCCGAAGCTGTCCATGCCGTGTTCCATTTGCAGGTTGTTGATGCAACCGAAGGTCATGTTGTCGAGCAGCACAACATTGATCTTGCGTCGCTCCTGAATCGACGTCGCCAGCTCCGAATGCAGCATCATGTAAGAGCCGTCGCCGACCAGTGCATAGACTTCACGCTGGGGCTCGGCGAGCTTGACCCCCAACGCAGCATTGACCTCGTAACCCATGCAGGAAAAGCCGTACTCAACGTGGTAGGTGTTGACGCCGGTGCTGCGCCAGGCGCGCTGCAAATCACCCGGTAAACTGCCGGCTGCGGCAACAATCACGGCATCCTTTGGCAGGCTCTGATTGAGCACGCCGAGCACCCGGCTTTGGGTCAGGCATGATCCGGTCATCTCGATGAATTCGCGCAGTACCGCCGGATCGAGGTGGTCGTTGATTTCAGGAACAAAGTCGCTACTTTGGTATTCGACCGCATAGATCCGGTCCACTTCGGCGTCCAGTTGCGCCCGCGCCTGTCGCGGTTGATCGCCCCACGCGGAACGGTAACCGCTGTCTGCTAACGCCTGGGTCAACGCCAACAGTGCGAATTGGGCATCGGCCAGCACTTGCACGCCGTCGAGTTTTTGCGCGTCGAAGGCACTGATGTTGAGGTTGAGGAATTGCACGTCGGGGTTCTGGAACAGCCATTTCGAGGCAGTGGTGAAGTCGCTGTAGCGAGTGCCAACGCCGATGATCAGGTCTGCTTCCTTGGCCAGCAGGTTAGCGGCCAACGAACCGGTTTCACCCAGCCCACCCATGTTCAGCGGGTGGGCTGAAACGATGGCGCTTTTGCCGGCCTGGGTTTCCGCAAACGGAATATCGAAGCGTTCGGCAAACGCTTGTAAAGCCTGTGCCGCGCCGGAGTAACGTACCCCGCCGCCGCACACCAGCAGCGGTTTACGCTTGCCCTTGAGCAACACCAATGCGTCGTTGAGCATGGCTTCGCTGGCGGGACGGCGATCAATGCGGTGCACACGTTTTTGCAGGAAGCTGTCGGGGTAATCGTAGGCTTCAGCTTGTACGTCTTGCGGCAGGGCCAAGGTCACGGCGCCGGTTTCGGCTGGATCGGTGAGCACACGCATGGCATTGATGGCGGCACTCATCAACTGCTCAGGGCGGTTGATGCGGTCCCAGTATTTGCTCACGGCTTTAAATGCATCGTTGGTGCTGATGCTCAAGTCATGAAACTGCTCGATCTGTTGCAGCACCGGGTCGGGTTGGCGGCTGGCATAGACGTCGCCAGGCAGCAGCAACAGCGGAATACGGTTAGCGGTGGCGGTGGCCGCCGCAGTGAGCATGTTCGCGGCGCCCGGCCCGACGGAGGAAGAGCAGGCGTATATTTTGCGCCGCAGGTGTTGTTTGGCAAAACCAATGGCAGCGTGGCACATGCCTTGTTCGTTGCGGCCCTGATGAACGACTAACTGACCGCTGTCTTGCTCCAGGGCCTGGCCGATACCCAGCACGTTGCCGTGACCGAAAATAGTGAAAATCCCGGCAACGAATTTGCTTTCAACCCCATCGACTTCCACGTACTGGTTATCGAGAAATTTCACCAGCGCCTGGGCCATGGTCAATCTTGTTGTTTTCATGTTGGGATCCTTATATCTGGTAGGCCGCCTTCGCAGGCAAGCCTGCTCCCACAGGAGCTGTATACATTTACAAAATGTGTATCCTGCACGGGACTCTGTGGGAGCAGGCTTGCCTGCGAAGAGGCCAGCACATTCAACGCTGCAAATAAGCCATGCTGGCCGAGACCGCCTGCTTGATATCAGCCAGTTCATGCACGCTGTCAGCGAACGGTTCGAAGGACAAATGCCCTTCATAACCATTGCTCAGCAACCGATCGATCTGCGCGGCGTTGCCGAGAATATCGGCCTCCCCCACCAGTACCCGGTGGCCGTCACGAATATTCGCCAGTGGCACGTCGCCATCTTCGACACCCGAGATGTGCACCAACCCTGTGAGGTCAGCGAAGAACTCTTTTTCCTCCGCCAGATGGTGGTGAAAGGTGTCATGCACCACACGAAACACATCCAGGCCGCCGGTGGCCTTGATCGCATCCACCGCCTGACGTTTACGCCGCAAAGAACACTGTTCGAAACCCAGCGGCTCAATGAAGCCGAGAATTCCGTACTCGCGCAAAATCGGCGCCAGTTCAGTCAGCGCGGTACGCAAGCCCGCCGCGCGCTCGCTGGCGTTGCGCGGATCTGTGGGGCCGTTGAACGGGCACATCACCAAAGCCTCGGCGCCGCAGTCGCGGGCATAGGCGGCCATCTTCAACGCCTGAGCACGGCGCTCGTCGTCCCAGACATCGAAGGGGTACAGCGCGTTAATCGACAACACCCGAATACCCTGCGCCGCGCACAGTTCACGGACTGTTTCAGGCGCCGTGCCGTCTTCAATTTCAATGCCCTTGAGGTCGTTACGAATCTCAATGGCATCGGCTTTCAAGGTCACGGCCAGATCGATGAAATCTGGCAATGACAACCGCGGGGCAACCATACGATTCAAGGCGAAACGCAGGGGATGACTCATTATTTTTATTCTCCTGAAGGTCTGCGGACGAAGGTTATTTAGACAAAACGTTATTTAGCAGTGGGCATACCAAATTCCGGACCCTTGACGATGCTGTCGGGCCAGCGCTGCATCACACTTTTGTAGCGGCTGTAAAAACGCATGCCTTCTTCGCCATAGGCGTGGTGATCGCCGAACAACGAGCGCTTCCAGCCGCCGAACGAATGCCAGGCCATAGGCACCGGAATCGGTACGTTGATGCCGACCATGCCGACCTTGATCGTGCGCGCAAACGCCCGGGCAATGCCGCCGTCGCTGGTGAAGCACGACACGCCATTACCGAACTCATGAGCGTTGATCAATGCCACGGCGCTGGCGAAATCCGGCACCCGCACAATGCCTAGCACCGGGCCGAAGATTTCCTGCTTATAGATAGTCATGTCAGGGGTGACGTTATCAAACAGCGTGGCGCCGACGAAGAAGCCCTCCTCAGCACCGGGCACGCTGAAGCCGCGACCGTCGACGATCAACTCAGCGCCCTGCTCCACGCCTTGATCGATGAAGCCCAGGACTTTGGCCTTGTGCTCGCCCGTCACCAGTGGCCCCATGTCGATGTCACCCTGCATGCCATTGCCGACTTTGAGCTGGTCAATACGTGGCAGCAGTTTTTCGATGAGTTTGTCGCCCACATCACCCACCGCAACCGCGATGGAAATCGCCATGCAGCGCTCGCCAGCCGAACCGTAGGCGGCGCCGATCAACGCGTCGGCGGCCTGGTCAAGGTCGGCATCGGGCATGACGATCATGTGGTTCTTCGCGCCACCCAAGGCTTGCACGCGTTTGCCACGTGACGTGCCCTGTTGGTAGATATATTCGGCAATCGGCGTCGAGCCAACGAAGGAAATCGCTTCGATGTCCGGATGCTGCAACAAGGCATCCACGGCCGCTTTGTCGCCTTGGACCACGTTGAACACGCCGTCGGGTAGCCCGGCTTCAGTGAGCAGCCGCGCCATCAACAGGCTGGCCGATGGATCGCGTTCGGAAGGCTTGAGAATGAAGGTATTACCCGTCACCAACGCCATGGGAATCATCCACAGCGGCACCATCACCGGAAAGTTGAACGGTGTGACGCCAGCGCAAACGCCTAGGGGTTGGCGCAGGTTCCAGTTGTCGATGCCGCCGCCGATGTTGTCGCTGTAATCGGTTTTCAGCAGGCTCGGCGCGCCACAGGCAAATTCGACGATTTCAATGCCGCGGGTGACTTCACCCTTGGCGTCGGAGAACACCTTGCCGTGTTCGCGGCTGATTATTTCGGCGAGTTCATCGTGGTGCTGATCCAACAGCTCTTTGAACTTGAACATCACCCGCGCGCGGCGCAAAGAGGATTGATCAGCCCAGGCCGGAAATGCCGTCAGTGCCGAGGCCACGGCCTCGTCTACGGTTTTCACGCTGGCCAGCGCAACCCGCGCCTGGACCCGACCAGTGGCCGGGTTGAATACGTTGCTGTAGCGCTCGCTGGCGTCGCTGTGTGCCGAATCGGCAACCACCCGGCCGTCGATGTAATGACCAATAATCGGAGCGTTGCTCATGCCACTGTTCCTCTTCAAATACGGATTAAAGATCCAACAACCAACTGTGCTGTGGATCGTTATGGAATTGCCAGGCGCGTTTCGGGCCGGCCATCACGTTCAAATAATACGACTCGTAGCCATACGGCACACTCACCGGGTGATAGCCCTTGGGCACGGTCACCAAATCGTTATTTTCCACGGCCATGGCTTGATCAATGCTGCGGTCGTCGGTGTACACCCGCTGAAACACGTAGCCCTGCGGCGGGTTGACCTGATGGTAATAGGTTTCTTCAAGAAAGCTTTCGTGGGGTAAATCGTCTTGATCGTGTTTGTGCGGTGGGTAGCTGGACGAATGCCCGGAGGGCGTGCGCACTTCCACCACCAACAGCGAATGCGCAGGCTCGGTATCTGGCAGGATGTCGCACACATAGCGAGTATTCGCCGCCTTGCCACGGCTGCTGCGCTTCATGCTTTCAGGGCGAATCAACCGTGCTGGCAGTTGCTTGCCCACATCGCCGGGGGCCGCGCATACAGCAATTTGCACTGCGCTTAACGCCGTGACCTGAGCCTGACTGTGGGGCGGCAAGTACACGGCAAACGGTGATTTGTCTTCAAACACCGAGTGCCGATCGCCAATATTCTCCCACTTGAACGCTGCCTGGCCCGGTGCCTCACCGGTGACATCGACCCGGCCGCTGAGCAGCACCAGGCACAGTTCTTTATCGCCGGAACTGACCGGCAAACTTTCACCCACGCTCAAGCGGTAAGCGGCGAAACCAACGTACTCCAACACACCGTCTGCAAGGGCCACGACATTGCGGCCTTCAGCCTTACTTTTAACTAACAGGTTCATGATCAAGCGCTCCTGTGCTGGGCATCGACGAGCAGATTGCGCAGGGTCTCATAGCCTTTTTTGGCGTAGACATAACTGGGCGCAACCGCTGGATCTTGCTCGGCTTCGACCACCAGCCAGCCTTGGTAATGGGCCGCCAGCAGCACGTCGAGCAACGCAGAAAAATCAATATCGCCATCGCCGGGCACCGTGAAGGTGCCGTTGATGATGCAATCAGGGAAACTCCACAGGTTATTGCGCGCCAGTTGCACCACCGGTTTGCGCACGTCTTTGAAATGCACATGACAGATCCGGTCAATGTGCTTCTTCAGCACCTGCAACGGCTCGCCACCGCCCATGTAGCAATGGCCCGAATCGAATAACAGCCCGACTTCACTGCCGGTCAGGGCCATCAACTTATCGATGTCCTGGGGTGATTCAACGTAAGCACCCATATGGTGGTGATAAGCCAGACGTACGCCCTTGGACAAAGTGAAACGCGCCAATTGCGTGAGTTTGTCCGCGTATTCCTGCCAGGCCAGATCGCTGTAAAAGCGCGGCCTTTCGACCAAGGGAATACGCTGCCCCTGAATGGAGTCAGCCACTTCGCCGTAAACCAGTACCGTGGCGCCATTTTCCGCGAGCAACTGCACATGGGCGGCAATCGACTCGATTTCCTCAGCTACCGAGCGCCGGGCCAGACGGCTGGAATACCAACCTGAAACCAGCGCCAGGTCGTAGGGGCGCAAGACGTCACCTACGCCTTTCGCGTCTTTGGGAAACTTGCCGTTGAGTTCGAAGCCTTCGTAACCAATCTCTTTGCCTTCGCTCAAGGCAGTGCTCAAAGGCGTTTCACCGCCAAGGGCCGGCAGATCATCGTTGCTCCAGGAAATCGGATTGATGCCGATCCGGATCGCTGACTGGGTGTTCGAAGTGGGCATGGATGCACCTGTATTGTTTTTTTTCGACTGACAACGTTCACTCACCAGTGATGGCGTCAGGCTCGCGCCTCACGCCAAGACTCAATCAAGAACATGAAGGTTCTTTGCACCTGACTGATCAGCGTCTCATCATCTATTTCACCGGCCATCCAGGCCCTGCTTGGCTCCTGGAATATCGTCCTGCCCACGGCAAACCCTCGGCAACTGCTGCTGCGGCTGGCTTGCTTGAAGCCTTCGGCCAGTGCATCAACGGGTGCGTTCAGGCCCAGCAACACAACGCCTCGGCAATACGGGTCGCGCTCTTTAATCAACTCATCGAGCTGCTGCCAGACCTCGGCGGTCTGTGCTTCGATCTTCCACCAATCGGGGAAAATCCCAAGGTTGTACAGGCGCTTCAAAGCGCGATAGAGCACGTCGGGATAAGTCGATGGATGATCTTTTGGCGGAATCACCTCCAGCAGCAATTCGTGCCCGCTGGTTTGCGCGGCGCGGTACAACCCCAGGAGTTGGGCTTCCTGCTCCAACCGCAGCAGCGGCTCATCATCGGGGTGAAATTGCACCAGGCATTTAATGATCTGTTCCTTGGGCCAGGCCAGCAAGTTGCTGCCGATGGAACGGCCATGTTCAAACGCCAGCGGTCGCGAGCCCTGCACTTCTACCGGGCGGGCAACCCACCAACCACGGCCGGTGGCGCTGTTCAGCGAGTCTTGTCCAAAGCGCTGATCCGCCAGCAGCCCGACATTGGCTTCGATACCGCGCTGCTGCAAATCCACTTCAACCCGCTCTACTGCTTTAATGAACAACTGTTTGAGCTGACTGATGCTGTCCAGATCGCGGCCAGCCTGTTGCGCCAGCTCCACCAACTGCCCACGGTGGTCGAAGGCAAAAATAAACAGCTGCTTCCATTGCTTGCGCGGCACACTGACCTGATGCAGGCGTTGCAGCACGAGGTCTTGATCCGGTCGGGTAATCGGCACTGGGCTGTTGAATAGATAATCGAGCTCTGCCGGAGTCGGCATGGCGGGAGCGCAAGCATGTCGCGACACCACTAAACCGCCGCAAGCGTTAGCCAGCTGACAATTGCGTGCGTCGCCGGCATCGCTTGGGTCGCTGTCGTCGTTGAGCCAGCCACTGAGGAAGCCCGACATGAAGGCGTCGCCAGCGCCCAGCACATTCAATACTTCAACGCGCACACCGGGATGAATTGCGCCATCTTCCAGGTGCTGCGGAATCGCACCGTGAATCACTGTGCAGCCTTGCGGGCCGAGTTTGACCACCAGAGTGGCGGCGCTCAGCTCACGCACTTTGCGCAACGCACTGAGTAAATCGGTGCCACCGCCCGCAATCAGAAACTCTTCTTCGGTGCCCACGATAAGGTCGAAGCGCGGCAGAATGCGCTGTACGTGCTGGCTGACTTTTTCATCGGCGACAAAGCGGGTAGCGCCATCGGCCTTGCTCGCCAAGCCCCACAGTACGGGGCGATAGTCGATATCAAGGATGCGTTTGACGTTGTGTTTTTCGGCGTAGTCCAGCGCTTGGCTGCTGGCCTTGAACACTTGGTCGGTTGAAAAGTGCGTACCAGTGATTAGCAAGGCTTTGCTGGAAGCGATGTAGTCTTCGCTAATATCGTCGGCGCGCAAAGCCATGTCGGCGCAATTCTCGCGGTAGAACACTAATGGGAAGGTTTCACGGTCTTTGAGTCCCAACAGCACCATAGCGGTAAGGCGTTCGGGATCAATTTTTATGCCGCGGGTATCGCAGCCTTCCCGTGCGAGGGACTCAACGAGAAAGCGGCCCATGTGGTCGTCACCCACCCGGCTGAGCATCGCTGATTTGAGCCCCAGGCGTGCGGTACCGAAGGCGATGTTCGCTGACGAGCCGCCGAGGTACTTGGCGAAACTGGTAACGTCTTCAAGGCGGGCACCGACCTGCTGCGCATAAAGATCAACGCCGAGGCGTCCTAGGCAGATCAGATCCAACGGGCGCCCAGAGGCAAAACGTGTCTGAACCATGCTGGCTCCTGTTATTTTTATCAGCCTGCGTTGCGCTCCGAACGTGCGCAATCGCTCTTGGTGAATGAAGATTAGAACGTCTTGTGGCGTCAATCAATAAATATTCTATATATTTTTCAAGTAGAATATTTTTTCCAATCTCCACTAAGGTAGTGGCACATGGTCACAAACAGTCGAGGATATAAATCCCAAGCGCTGTAAACTGGACCGTCTATTGTCAGGGGCACCGGCGCTTCTGCCGTTCGACCGAGCCTTATAAGAACAAGCCAGAAGGATTAGTCGTATGACTACAGACCAGCAGGCGTTGACTGAAAACAACGCCGACACGCCCCCCATGAATGCCGAAAATCTGCTCAAGCTGATTTCGACCGAATACGAGAGCCTGCCACGCCAACTCAAACGTATCGCCACGTACATGAGCCAGCAAAGCGACCGGATCATGGTCGACCGGATCAGCGACATTGCCCGTGAGTGCGAGGTTCATCCATCGGCTATCGTGCGATTCTCACAACGTTTCGGCTTCAGCGGTTTCAGTGAAATGCAGGCGCTGTTTCGCGAGGCCTATACCCACAAAACCACGCCGGCGCAGAATTATCAGCAGCGCATTCGCAACCTGATCGCCAACAAATCACAAAAAGCCAGTGGCGGCGACTTGGCTCGTGAGTGCGTGAATGCAACGCTGTCGGGGCTTGAACGGCTGGGCGCCGAACTCGACGACGTGTCGTTCGACAAGGCCGTAGACCTGGTGATCAATGCCGATAACATCTACGTGGTCGGCGTGCGCCGTTCTTTCGCGGTGGCTGATTACCTGGTGTATAACCTGCAACACACCAATAAGCGCATTCACCTGATCTCCGGCCTGGGTGGCAGCTACCGCGAGCAAATGCGCAGCGTGCGGGCCAACGATCTGGTGATCGCCATCAGCTTCACCCCGTACGGCAAAGAGACTCAACACTGCCTGCGGATCGCCCAGCACAATCAAGCCAAGACCCTGATCATCACTGACAGCAACCTCTCACCACTGGCAAAGCGCGCCAATGCGGTGTTGTTGGTCAACGAAGGCAGCTCGTTCGCCTTCCGCTCGCTCAGCGCGACGCTGTGTTTGTGCCAGGCGTTGTTCATCGCTGTAGCGTATCGATTGGAGCTGAAGGTTGATCAAATTCACGAGCAGGTCGGATTTGATGATTGAGCGCGCCTAGAGATTCTGGCGTTTTGCCTGCCTACACCGCGAGACTTGCGTTTGGGGGCGGGCTTTTGCGAAAGCAGATGCGCGTCTTTCGGTTGTGAACCGCTGCTCCAACTGCGGCATCAAGGATGGCTGGCCCCGTAACGTCGAAAACGGCACAGGGTTGTCACGCCACTAATAGCGGCCTCCTAACCGCACTGAAAGGCTCGCTTTTTTCGATATCACCGGGAAAGTACCAAACCCTTGAGCATCGACCCGTCGTTCGCCTGATTCTCCATCAAATTTGCCGAAATATTTTCGGCTAAAAATAAATTCTGCTGTTTCACTATCAAACAGACGAAATATCAATTTAGCGGGGGTTATTTGAGGCGGTGGATTCTCCATTGCCGCCAGCATTCTTCGGTGGCGAGCTTCCGGCTCAAAATCCTTCCAGTCAAAAGAGCGAGCCTCAGGTTTGATCAGCAACCACTCGCCGCGCTCGATCTGTTGCCAGACCATATGATCGAGATTGATCATCAACCCGCGCCGCAACTCGGCCAGGCCTTCAATTTTCTGGTACCTGGCTACAGCACTTTTGATCAGCGCTATTGCTTCAGCGGGAGGGTAAACATATTTTTCATCTCCCATTTTGAGTTTGCGACAGTGCACCAGCCTCATGCCAACGACCCGTCGTTCCAGTTGTCGGAGCCCATCGTTCCGCAGTTTTCATGAGTCAAGGCGATGGTGCGATAGGCAAAAGTAACCGCTTCCAATTGGGTGACATGAGCAAATGCAGGGTCCCGCCAATTTGGCATTGATATATGAATGTCGGTAATGACGGCGTCTTTAAATACCATGGTGTAAAAGTGCTCTTGAAAGCCACGGGGTGAAATTCGATACCAATCCAACTTACACAGGCTAAGTGTTTCGCCCGTGCGCCACGCTTCAAATATTAAGGGTGTAGCCTTATCGAACGCCTTGGTGATGGTGACGGGTCCATGAACGCGACCACCGGCTTGCGCACCCTTGGGTCGATAACAATGCTGGTGAAACGACTCCACTAGAATTTGATCTTCTCGACCGAGTTGGTAGTTGTTACCTATTGACTCTAACGTTGAGCAGCCTTGGGTAATCAATTTTTGTTTTTCGCCGATGAGGGTCAAGTAGGACGGTATTGGCATGGGGGTATTCCTTGGTTTGGTGTGGGTGTTTTAAATAGAGTTAGTTTAGGTGTAATCAGGTTGGCCCAATGGCGACTATTCATCGACAGGTGTCCAAGGCGTGGCAACTTCGATGCTGATCTTATAGCGCTCATCTTCGGGACGCTTACTGTCCTCAGTGCGATTCATTGTTAACATGGCCTGATACTTGTCACCAGCATACCAATAAGTTTTGCTACCCTTGTTCTCATCCCGCAACTGAGCACGCCATTGGGGTGTATCGGCAAAGGGTGGAAAATTTTTCTGTTTTTTATCGATCCAACCGCCCCGACGCCATTGGTCCTGAAGATCCAAGACAACCTTCAACGCATCATCAAGCAACAAAGGCTCGATCTGCGGAGACATCTGCAGGCCCCGAATAATGTTGCCCTTGAATCCAACAAAAACGTCAGCGCTCTTTGGCGTGATAAATCCATATTGCGGGTCGGTGAATCGTAATTGTACGTCGGACTCTGGCCCGCCCCACCATATTCCCCCATCGAGATAAGGTGAACTAAAGCGGGCTGACGAAGCCTTGAGCATCTCCTCGTAGGTTCCACCTATCACCAAAGCGATATCCCGCTCGTACCACGACCGCGCGACGAATGCTGCCCATACCGTCAGAAGTGCGAGACAGAACCAGTATCGCCGCTTCATCGGACACCCGCCCATTCGGCGATATCCTTGATCGACTGTTCCAGCAGAGGACTATTCATCGACAGGTGTCCAAGGCGTGGAAAGACTCAGGATGATTTTGTAGCGTTCTTCTTCGGGGCGTTTGCGGTCCTTAAAGCGATTCATTGTTAACGTGGCCTGATACTTATCGCCGGCATACCAATAAGTTGTGCCACCCTTGTTGACATCCCGCAACTGAGCACGCCATTGGGGCGTATCGGCAAAGGGTGGAAAATTTTTCTGTTTTTTATCCATCCAACCGCCCCGACGCCATTGATCCTGAAGATCCAAGACAACCTTCAATGCATCATCGAGCAGCAAGGGTTCGAGTTGCGGAGATATAGTCAGACCGTCAATAATATTGCCCTTGAATCCAACTAAAAGGTTAGTGCTCTTTGTCTTTGGCGTGATAAATCCATATTGCAGGTCGGTGAATCGTAATTGCACGTCGGACTCTGGCACGGCCGGCCATGCTCCCCCACCGGGATAAGGTGAAGTAAGGCGGGCCGACGAAAGCTTTCGCATGTCCTCGTAGGTTCCACCTATCGTCAGGGCGATCTCCCGCTCGTACCACGACCGCGCGACGAATGCCGCCCATACCGTCAGAAGTACGAGACAGAACCAGTATCGCCGCTTCATCGGACACCCGCCCCTTCGGCGATATCCTTGATCGACTGTTCCAATAGAGGACGATTCCCGTCGCCCAGCATCTCGTCGAAACGTTCTGCAGCGCGCAGCACGAACGCGATGCGCTGCTTGTAATCTGACAAGTCTGCAAACGGGTTGCTGCTGAATTCGAGGGTGCGTCCATCCTCGACTGGCTGGCATTGGCTCGCCAGGGTCAGTTCAATGGATTGGGCCACACCCGAAGGAAAACCGGTCACAAAGGACGCATGATTACCGCGCAGTAGCAGTTTAAGCTGTTGGTCTTTGTAGATAGTCGGTTGCAGGATATTGCCCTGTTCATGCTCCGCCAATTGCCTCACGCTCTCGGCAATATCCCCTTTATCTATCGCCTTGAAGGCCTCCAGAATTTGGTGATACTCGCCACCGAACTCGAGCCTTTTCTGCTCCACCAGCCACAACACCGGAAACTTCGGATGACCGTAAATACCCGCACGCTCTTTAAGACAGGTCCTTAGTTCATTGAGCCCGCGTTTTTTGTAAAACGCATGCAGCGGGAAGATGTCCAGAAACAAGGTGGTGTTACCCAGCGCCATCATTTCGTAGACGTGTTGGAACTGTTGCTGCATCAAGCCGCCCAAACCAACGCCGCTTAAAGGAACAGGATTATTGTCACGGGCGCTTTGGTAATCCTGATGGGCCCGCAGATCCATATACTTGGGGGCATAGGCTCCCGTGGAACCGGGATTCGACCTCGAATAGGAGTCGGTCATACGCCGCCCGGCGTCTAGCTCAGCCTGAATAACCTCATTCGTATTGGCCGCATGCAACAACCCGCACC
>NZ_JAMFRV010000699.1 GCF_026224925.1 Pseudomonas sp.
GGTAGTGATCAAAGGACTGGTCAGCCATGCGGACGCTACCTGAGATCACATCACTGATTTTTTCGAATCCTGGAGCAATGGCTTGAGCAGACCGAGCAATCAACTTTTCGATACCTATTTCACCCAGCCGGCGATGCGGGCGATTTTTTCCGATCAGGGGCGGCTGCAAGGCATGCTCGATTTCGAAGCCGCTTTGGCGCGCGCCGAAGCCAGCACCGGGCTGATTCCCAAGGACGTCGTGGCAGATATCACGGCGGCTTGTCGTGCTGAACTCTACGATTTAGATGAACTGGCGATTGCCATTGGCAGTGCAGGTAATTCGGCTATCCCGCTGGTCAAGGCGCTGGGCAAGCAGATCGCCGCACGTAACGAAACCGCTGAGCGCTACGTGCACATGGGCGCTACCAGTCAGGACGTGATGGACAGCGGTCTGGTGCTGCAACTGCGTTCCGCCATCGAGTTGCTGGAAAGCGATCTGGTGCGATTGGCCGATGCGCTCGCCGAACAGGCCCAACGCCACGCGAGCACGCCGCTGGCCGGGCGCACTTGGCTGCAGCAGGCGACACCGGTGACCTTGGGTATGAAAGTCGCCGGCTGGTTGGGCGCTATTACTCGTCATCGCCAACGTCTGCTTGAAATCAAACCGCGCCTGCTGTGCCTGCAATTCGGTGGTGCTTCCGGCAGCTTGGCAGCATTGGGCGATCACGCGTTTGCGGTGGCCGAAGAACTGGCCAGTGAATTGAATCTGAATCTGCCTGACCAGCCTTGGCACACCCAACGTGATCGTCTGGTGGAGTTCGCCAGTCTGCTGGGAATGATCGCCGGCAGTCTGGGCAAAGTGGGGCGAGATCTTAGTTTGCTGATGCAGACCGAAGTCGGCGAGATGTTCGAACCTTCCGCGCCCGGCAAGGGCGGCTCGTCGACCATGCCGCACAAGCGCAATCCGGTAGGCGCAGCGGTAATGATCGGCGCTGCGACCCGAGCGCCAGGGCTGGTGGCGACGATGTTCGCTGCCATGCCGCAAGAACATGAACGCAGCCTCGGCCTGTGGCATGCCGAGTGGGAAACCCTGCCGGAGTTGTGCTGCCTAGTGTCTGGTTCGCTGCAACAAGCGTTGCAGGTGGTGCCAGGGTTGGAAGTCGACGTCGGGCGCATGCGGCAAAATCTGGAGTTGACCAAAGGGCTGGTACTGGCGGAAGCCGTGAGCATCGCCCTGGCCCAGCGCATCGGCCGTGATGCGGCACACCATCTGATTGAACAATGCTGCCGCCGAGCGGTGGAGCAGGGCGCTCATTTGCGTCAGGTGCTCGGCGCCGAACCGCAAGTGACCGCGCAACTCTCCACCGAGGAACTGGATCGCTTACTGGACCCGGCCCATTACCTGGGTCAGTCGCAGCGCTGGGTCCAGCGTGCGGTGGCCGAACATCACGCATTCAAACCTTAGAAAAGGATCCTGAAATGGACGAAAAACAACGTTACGAAGCGGGCATGAAAGTGCGCCGCGAAGTGCTTGGTGATGCCCACGTAGATCGCAGTCTCGAAAAACTGACGCCATTCAATGGTGAGTTCCAGGAAATGATCACTCGGCATGCCTGGGGCGATATCTGGACCCGCCCCGGCTTGCCGCGTCACACCCGCAGCCTGATCACCATCGCGATGCTGATCGGCATGAATCGCGAAGGCGAATTGCGTCTTCACCTTAAGGCAGCAAAAAACAACGGCGTGACCCGCGATGAGATCAAGGAAGTGCTGATGCAGAGCGCGATCTACTGCGGTATTCCGGCAGCTAACGCGACGTTTCATTTGGCTGAAGAAGTCTGGGACGAGATGGGCGTTGAGTCGTTAAAGGCGTCTTTGTAAGCGCTGCAGTCTGGCCCGCATAGTTTTTCTTGTGGGCCAGAAGGTGATGTTCGTTCAGTTCACTTGAACTATTTGAAAGCAGGGCGCGCAGTTAACTGGCACCCTGCTTTTTTTCGCCTTGTTACATCAACGACAGAGGGTAGCTGATGATTAACCGATTCTCTTCGAACTCGTTGAGGCTGTAGTCGCGATGCATGGTTGAGTTGCGCAGCCTCAGCGACAGGTCTCTGAACGTGCCTTCCTGGATCACGTAAGCCAGCTCCGATTCCCGCGCCCACTCTTGGCCGTTAGTGATGGCGCCGGAGTGCACGTGGTCGCCGGTGATATAGCGGTTCATCATCGTCAGTCCGGGAATGCCGAGGGCTGCGAAGTTGTAGTCGTGGCGCAGTTGCCAGGACCTTTCACCGGCGTTGTCGAAGCTGGAGTTGTAGCTGTCGTTGGCCAGCGTGCCGCCGCTAGCGCCGTTGACCCGCATCCAGTTGTCGCCATTGACCTTTTGCAGGCCAAGGTAAAAGGTGTTTGCTTTGTATTTGGCTGAAAACATTCCTGACCAGGTTTGGTTGTCCAGGTCACCTGCCAAATGGCTGCCATCGTCCTTGCCGGTGAAGAAGCCAAGGTTGGCGCCCAGCACCCAATCGCCGATGGGCTGGCTGTGAGTCAGGTTGTAATACTGTTGCTGGTAGATGTTTTCCAACTGCGCATACCACACGCCGACTTGGGTGTGTTTGTTGTTGAAGGTGTATTCCGCGCCGCCAAAGTTGAAGCGGTCGGAGGTCACTGTCGGGCGGTTGAACATCGACATCGTGTCCATACTGGCGTCGTTGCGCGGGCTGTTGCCGCGGAACTGGCCGCCGTAAAGGGTCAGGTTATCAATTTCCTTGGAGGTGATCTGGGCGCCACGAAAGGTTTGCGGCAGCGAGCGACCGTCATCGGAGCGCAGGATGGGCAGCGTCGACACCCATTCACCGACCTTCAATTCCGTCTTGGAGAAACGCGCCTTGGCGGCCACCCCCAACCGGCCGAAGTCATCTGCTGGGTAGCCGTCATGCTGGATTGGCAGTAGTTGCGTGCCCCCCGTCCCCTTGCTGCCATCGAGCTTTACCGAATACAGCCCCAGCACATCAACACCGAAGCCGACCGGGCCTTGGGTGAAGCCGGAGCGGGCATCGAGGATGAAGCTTTGGGTCCACTCCTGAGCAGTCTTTTGCGCGTTGGCGGGGTTGACGAAATCACGATTGATGAAGAAATTTCGAACGTTCAAATTTACCGTGGCATCGTCGATAAATCCTGCTGCCTGGGTGGTAAGTGGCGCAAAGACGCTGGCGGCGATAGCTGCTGAAAGTGCGCTGATTACGTGACGGTTTGAGGGCATGGTAACGGACCTTTTTATAGTTATGGGTGCATCGAATCTGCAGCTGATAGTGCTAGTTAGGCGGGGACCTGTGCAATTGACGAAACACGGATTTGTGCGATTATCGAACGTTAATTAACTAGTTCGAACATATCGCTGGCGATACAGCTGCACATCAAGATTAGAGAAGAAGATTGCCCTCTTGATTAAAAATAGAACTCAGTTCTAAATAATCATAAGCAAACATTGAACCCACTTCTGAAGTCACCATTGGTCTTGGTAACTGCCACCACAAAAACAATCACATGAGGGTTTATCATTTGAATTCGCCACTGCGCATTGCCCTGATCGGCGCTGGCATCATGGGTCGTCAACATCTCCAGCACCTGAGTAACGTACCTCGGGCACAACTGTGCGCCGTGGCCGATCCTGGTCCTCAGGCTGAGGCCTTCGCGCTCGAATGTGGCGTTCCCTACTTTGCGGATCACCGGCAGATGCTTGATCAGATCCGGCCTCAGGCGGCGATCATTGCTAACCCAAATGCCCTGCATGTGCAGACGGCGCTGGATTGCATTAGCTCCGGTGTGCCAGTGCTGCTGGAGAAGCCCGTGGGCGTCGATTTGGCTGAGGTGCGTGAGTTGGTCGCGGCATCCAAGGAAAAGGGTGTTCCAGTGTTGGTCGGTCACCATCGTCGACACAACCCACTGATCGTCAAGGCGCGCGAGGTAATTGCCAGTGGTGCGTTAGGACGTCTGACCACGGTCACTGGCCTGTGGCAATTGCAGAAACCGGAAAGCTATTTCGATATTCCCTGGCGCCGGGAAGCGGGTGCGGGCATGTTGTTGACCAACCTGATTCATGACCTCGATCTGCTGCGCCATCTGTGCGGCGAGGTGCGACATGTGCAGGCGATCACCAGCAATGGGGCGCGCGGCTTCGCTAACGAGGACAGCGTTGCCGTGTTGTTGCAGTTCGAAAACGGCGCGCTGGGGACCATGACGGGCTCCGACGCGGTTGCCGCGCCCTGGAGTTGGGAGCTGGACTCAGGGGAAAACTCGGTCTATCCGCAGCAGCCGGATCAGCCATGTTACTTGCTGGCCGGAACACGTGGAGCCCTGAGCATTCCGCAACTCAAACGCTGGCATTACGCAGAACCAGGCGCGGGCTGGCATCAACCCTTGCATCAGGTGACCGAGGCATTCACCGCCGATGAAGCGTTGCGCCTGCAGCTGGAGCATTTTGTTGCGGTCGCCCGTGGTGAAGCTGAACCACGTGTAGATGCCGCCGATGCTGGGCGTACATTGGCCTTGCTCGAAGCTATTCGCGCGGCCGCACTCAGTGGCCGCGCGTGCACGCCCGCCACGGTGTAACGCCCAGTGGTGAGCTGAAGAGACAACCGTTACCCTCGCTACCGTAGAGCGGACACGCCTAAGCGTTGCCATGCCGTCGGCCAGCGTTTTGCTGCATGTTCAAAGGAAGCTCAATGAGTACCGTTAGTACACCGTTGTCCGGTATCAATCAGCCACTCAAGGGGATTTCGCTCATTGTGCTGGCAACGCTTCTGTTCTCTACGCACGACACCCTGTCCAAATACCTGTCTGGCATCTACCCGGTCATCATGGTGGTCTGGGTTCGTTATGTGCTGCACACCCTGCTAATGGCCGGCATTTTTATGCCATCAGCAGGCTTGCGTGTACTGCGCACCAAGCGTCCGGGGTTGCAGGCATTGCGCGCGACCTGCCTATTGGGCACCAGTCTGTTATTCACCAGCGGTCTGTTGTTCATTCCTCTGGCGGAAGCGACGGCGGTTAATTTTCTTGCGCCGCTGTTGGTCACGGCGTTGTCGGTGCCGCTGTTAGGTGAGCATGTCACGCGTGGACAATGGATCGCGGTCTTGGTGGGGTTTCTCGGCGTGATGATCATCGTGCACCCGGGCGGCGAGCTGTTCACCGCGGCAGTCCTGCTGCCCTTAGGGTCGGCCATGTGCTTTGCCTGCTATCAGTTGCTGACGCGACTGGTCAGTGCCCACGACAGCCCGACCACCAGTAACTTTTTTGCAGGCTTGTTCAACAGCCTGCTGATGAGCACGCTGGTGCCGTTCTTTTGGCAAACCCCGCAGCTCAAGCACTTGCCATTGATGCTGGCATTGGGCGCCTGCGGAATGGTCGCGCATTTGCTGTTAACCCAAGCATTCCGTTTCGCAGCTCCGGCGATGCTGGCGCCGTTCGGCTATTGCCAGATCGTTTTTGCGGGACTGTTGGGCTTTCTGGTGTTCTCCCACGCACCGTCGTTCACGGCTCAGTTTGGCATCGTCGTGATCTGCCTCAGCGGTCTGGCCGCGGCATGGCAGCAGCGCCGTAAAGGTTGATCGCCAGCAGCCCGGAAAGAGGCCTGAATGAAGGCCTCTTTTGTTAACACTCAGGAGTGATCAGTCCTTGATAGCTTCGACACTGCGCGGAGCCATGAAGTACATCCAGATCAGGGCGATGAAGTACATCGCAGGGATCATCATGAACAGCACGTTGTAGTTGTTGTTCGTAGCGGTCAGCACTGCGCCGACGAGCTGGGTCATGAACATGCCGCCAATCGCTGCGCACATACCACCGAAGCCGAACACGGTACTGATCAGGTGCTTGGGCGTGTAATCCATCACCAGGCTCCAGATATTTGCAGTCCAGGCCTGGTGCGCGCCGACGGCCAAGGCGATGGCCAATACTGCAATCCACAATCCGCTGGCGTTGGCGGCGAAAATCACGCTGATGATGGTGACCGCGAATATCAACATCGACAGCAGCCGCGACGTAGTAGCGCGCATTCCGCGACCGATCAGCCAGGAAGACAGGATCCCGCCACCGATGCTGCCGAAGTCGGCCGTCAACCAGATCAGCATGAGCGGAATACCCATTTGGGTAACGCTGATGCCCAGGTTGTATTGCTGATTGAGAAACGGCGGCAGCCAGTACAGGTAGAACCAGAACACGGGTGCAGTGAGTGCATAGGCCAAAGCAAACGCCCAGGTGCCGCGCATGCGCAGGATGTGGGAGAACGGTACTTTGACCGGTGCGGGTTCGACGTCCTTGTTGATGTAACTCAGCTCGCTTTGGCGCACGGTTGGATGATTTTCAGGGTCGTAGTATTTCAAGCTCCACACCACCGTCCAGATCAGGCCCAGCAGACCCATACAGATGAACGCAGCTTGCCAGCCCCACACGGACAGGATGAGCGGAAGGAGGGCAGGGGTCATCATCGCGCCAACGTTGGTCCCGGCATTGAATATACCGGTCGCGACGGCCCGCTCACCGGCAGGGAACCACAGTCGTGTGGTCTTCATGCATGACGGGTAGTTGGCGGCTTCGGTCAGGCCGAGAATGAAACGACAC
>NZ_JAMFRV010000700.1 GCF_026224925.1 Pseudomonas sp.
GGAAGCAGGCAGCCCGCCGCGTTGCACTGATGAATCAAGCAGCTTGTTGTGAATCAGAAATGGCAGGGTCGTTCAAACCTTTGCTGCGCGGATCGTTCGGCGCATACACCGCCGCACTTTCCGGGAACAGGCTCAGCAGCAGGAAGTACACCACTGAGGCGAGACCTAGGGTCACGGGCAGGCTGATGTCTATGCCTTGCGCCAGGTTGCCCAGCGGACCAACGAACTGGCCCGGAAGATTGACGAAGCACAGGCCGACCATCGCGCTAGGGATCCATGCACCCAAACCACGCCAGTTCCAGCCGTGGGTGAACCAGTAACGGCCACCTTTTTCACCGCGGGTGAACACCTGCAAATCGTCCGGGTGGTAGTAACCACGGCGCACTACCAGACCGATGATCATGATCACCATCCATGGAGTGGTGCAGGTGATGATCAGCACCGCAAAGGTCGACACGCTCTGCACCAGGTTGGCAGCGAAACGGCCAATGAAGATGAAGGCAATCGACATCACGCCAATCAGCAGCGTGGCTTTTACGCGGGACAAAACACGTGGGAACACGCTGGACATGTCCAGCCCGGTGCCATACAGCGAAGTGGTTCCGGTAGACATGCCGCCGATGACCGCCAACAAGCATACCGGCAAGAAGAACCAGCTAGGTGACACCGCCAGCAGGCCGCCGACATAGTTGTTCGCGGCGATGTAGTCCGGTGCTTTGATCGCCACAATGGTCGCAGTAGCAAGGCCAAACATGAACGGAATAAAGGTCGCAATTTGCGAGGCGATCACTGCCAGCATGATCTTGCTTTTAGAGGTGTCGCGCGGGATGTAACGTGCCCAGTCACCGAGGAACGCACCGAAAGAAATCGGGTTGCTCATGGCCACCAGTGCGGCACCGATGAACGCTGCCCAAAAGCCTTCTTTGCCCATGCTGACGGAGCCGGAAAAGTTGACGTCGAACGGACCGGCGAAGGCGAAAATCCCCAGCAGGAACAGCAAGCTTGCGCTCCACACCGCCACTTTGTTCACCCACAGCATGAAGCGGAAGCCGTAAATGCACACGGTCAGCACCAGTACTGCGAACAAGCCGTAGGCCAAGGCCAGGGTAAAGTCGTTTTCCGGTACGCCGATCAAGCGCTTGGCGCCACCGATCAGGGCATCTCCCGAACTCCACACCGACAGGGAGAAAAACGCGATGGCGGTCAGCAGCGACAGGAATGAACCGACGACTCGGCCATGAACGCCGAAGTGCGCGCCGGAAGAGACCGCATTGTTAGTGCCGTTGATCGGGCCGAACAGGCCCATGGGTGCGAGAATGACTGCGCCAATCAGCACGCCCAACACAATGGCCCACACACCTGCCTGAAATGACAAACCGAACAACACCGGAAAGCTACCCAGCACTGCGGTGGCAAATGTGTTGGCGCCACCGAAAATCAATCGGAATAAGTCGCGGGGTGTTGCGTCTCGTGCGGAGTCCGGGATCTGTTCGACCCCGAATGCTTCAATGCGGGTGATGCTATGCGCGTTGTTATTATTATCCATCATCTGCTCCGGTCATCGTGTTGCGGCGCTCAAAAGGCAGCCTTTTAGGGTGTTGTTAAGGTGTTGCAGATAAATGTTCGTGACAGGCCAGCCAACCGCCGTGGGGTTGGCGACGAAACACAATGGTTTCGCGTTCCTGACTGAAACTGTGTTGCCCTTGCATACGCAACTCAGTGGCAACGTCATGGATGAAGATCGCGACCTCATCACCTTGCAGGCTGACATGTGCGTTGCTGGACACGCAGCTGAGCACCTCGAAACCCTCAAGGCGCCAGCTGTCCCAGACGGCCTGGTAGGCATCGCGGCTCAGCAGAGGCTTATCGAGGGTGTAGAACACAAAGCTGGCGTCGGAGCTGAAGGCTCCGAAGTAAGCATCGCGGTCGTTGTTGGCGAACGCCGTCACCAGATCGGCGGCGGCTTGCAGGACTTCGTCATGGGCGGTCATGGTCATCTCTCAGCGATGGATCACGCCCGGCAGTACGCAGAGCATTTCATACAGTAGGTTGGCGCCCAGCAGCGAGGTATTGCCGGTGGTGTCGTAAGGCGGCGAGACTTCCACCAAGTCGCAGCCAACCAGCTCCAGGTCCTGGCAGCCGCGGATTATTTCGATGGCCTGAATCGTGGTCAAGCCGCCGATTTCAGGGGTGCCGGTGCCCGGTGCCCACGCAGGGTCGATGCCATCGATATCAAAGCTCAGGTACACCGGACCGCCGCCGACTTTCTCGCGGACTTCTTCCATCAGTTGTGACAGTGACTTGTGCCAGCACTCTTCGGCTTGAACCACACGGAAGCCTTGTTTACGGCTCCAATTGAAGTCTTCAGCGGTATAGCCCTGGGCGCGCAGGCCGATCTGAACCACACGGTCGCAATCGAGCAAGCCTTCTTCTACTGCGCGACGGAAGGTGGTGCCGTGGGCGATTTTCTCGCCGAACATGTGATCGTTGACGTCAGCGTGGGCATCAATGTGCACCAGCCCGACCTTGCCGTGCTTTTTGTGAATCGCACGCAGGATCGGCAGGGTGATGGTGTGATCACCACCCAATGTCAGCGGGATCACATCGTGTTCAAGGATCTGGTCGTAGGATTCCTCGATGATGCGCACGGCGTCCAACAGGTTGAACGTGTTGATCGCCACGTCACCGATATCGGCCACCGACAGCGAGTCAAACGGGGCGGCGCCAGTGGCCATGTTGTACGGGCGAATCATCACGGATTCGGCACGAATCTCCCGTGGCCCAAAGCGCGTGCCAGGGCGTAGTGATGTGCCGATGTCCAGCGGGACGCCGATAAAAGCGGCATCCAGGCCAGCGGCCGACTGCAGGTGCGGCAAACGCATCATGGTGGCAATGCCGGCGAAACGCGGCATTTCATTGCCGCCCAGTGGTTGGTGAAAAATCTTTTCCACGGGATAGCCTCATTGTCGTTGTGGTTTGAGTCGATTCTGCAAAGTGCGACCCATGGAAAGAATCGCTGAGGCGAAATACTTAGTTCAGAGAAATCTGAACTAACGCTAAACTACCCTCTGTTTTTGGGTCAGCTTGTTGGCGAAGCGGTCGTCGAAATCTGTGGGAGCGAATTCATTCGCGAAGGCCGCGACGCGTTTTTCCAGGCAGGCTGCGCCGGTGCATTCGCGAATGAATTCGCTCCCACAGGCACTAGGTGTGTATTCAATGAACCTCACGGATTTTTAATGGCCAGCACCTTACCCGACCTTAAACTCCTGCGGATCTTCGCCAGTGTGGTGCGCCAGCAGGGGTTTGCCAGCGCTCAACAAGAACTCAACCTCTCGACCTCGGCCATCAGCACTTACATGAGCCAGCTCGAAGCGGCCTTGGGTCTGGTGCTGTGCCACCGTGGGCGCGGCGGCTTCAGTTTGACCAGCAAGGGCGAGCTGTTCCATCAGGAAACCCTGCGCCTGCTGGGTGAGCTGGAAGGCTTTGAGCAATACGCAGCGGCGCTCAAAGGCGAGCTGCGCGGCACCCTCAACCTGGGGGTGATCGATACCACGGTGAGTGACCGGGCGTTGCCGTTCGCCGAGGCCATTGGCGCTTACACGCAAGAGCATCCGGCCGTGCATTTGCACCTGTCCGTCATGGGTCCGTATGAGTTGCAGTTGGGTGTGCAAGACAACCGTCTCGACCTGGCGATTGGCTCATTCTCCACGCGCATGAGCGGCTTGGTGTATCAGCCGCTGTACCGGGAGCAACACTGGTTGTATTGCAGCAATCGCCATCCGTTGTTTGCCGAACGGCGCGTTCCCGAAACTGTTATTGGCCAGCAACGCATGGTCGGGCGCGGTTATTGGAGCCAGGCAGAACTGGCTCGGCACGGTTTCAAACACAGCGCCGCCACGGTGGATAGTATGGAAGCGCAGCTGATATTGGTGCTGTCCGGCGCCTACATTGGTTATTTGCCGGAGCACTACGCCCAAGCGTGGGCCGACTCCGGCCATTTACGCGTAGTGCTGCCGGCCACGTTCGGCTACCAAGCGCCGTTCTCAATGATCGTGCGCCGTGGCCGCAGCCGTGAGCCATTGATTCAGGCGTTTCGTGACCTGCTGAAAACGCAGCTCAACCAGCCCAAGAACTGAGAAACATCATGTCCCGCACTCAATGTGCCCATTGCA